>JBGPHY010000395.1:0-5844 GCA_041484625.1 Terriglobia bacterium
CCACGGCTCGAGGTACAGTCACCAACAAAGGTAGAACCAGCGCCGAGAGAAATTGTGTAGTAGGAATAGCCCTCGATCTTCCCAGATATGAAACTAGAGCGGGCATGCAAAGGACAGCCGAAACCTGACACAATTGGGAAAACGAGAAGATCCAACCGATCCCTTCCAGGGACTGGTGGAACTGACGATAGAAGAATACATTAAAGAAGGGTGGAAAGCTTCCAATGAACAGGCCCCATAAGGCCAGAACCACCAGCATTCGGCGAACAAACTCACCACTTTGGATGACGACTGGATGCTTCGTTTTCGGGACGAGGGTATTGGCACACGATGAAACACGACCATCCGGCCGAATCTCCGTCAGGAATAACAAAACGGGGATAGCAGTCAGCGTTATACTGGAGCTGCCAAAAAGCAGGGCTTTCTTTTCCGCCAGGTTGCCCAGGGCCCCTGGATGCATTAGGACACCCGGATGTTTCGAGTAAAGACCCACAAGTAACCCGGCCAGGACGCCCATTCCAATGGAAGTACCGTACCATAGGCTGAAAGCCCAGCTCCGCACTTGGGGGGTAGTGGATTCGGTAATAAATGGAGGGGTGGCGACAATCCAGGCCCCAATGGAGACTCCATTGGCAAAGGCCAGGCTCTCGAGCAGCAGGGGTGAAACGAAGATCACCCTCCCCAGAAAGGTTAAGCCAGTCAGGAATGCGCTGGCCAAGATGACTCTCTTCATCCCGAACCGGTTGAGGAGCCATCCTGTTGGCAGCGTGATGGCGAGGTTTCCAATGGTGAAAGCGGCGGAAACCTGCCCCACGAAGGCTTCGTCGAAGCCTAGATCCAGCAGGTAGAGGTTGTACACCAGAAAATAGACCATAAGGCCTAAAGCCCAGAAAACCCCTGACGCCCAATAGATCCGATAATTGCGGGAGAGACAAATCATTAGTCAATTTGGCTGGTGCTTCCTTACTGTCGTGTTATCCTGTCCCTAATATTCAAGGGTAGCATAAATTTTTGAGATTCCAAGAAGATCCCATGAATCATGCATTGGTCACGCCGGATCCCCTGCATTGGGGAATTTCAGTGAATTTCAGGCGATTGTTTGCACCACTGGGCGTGGTTCTCGAGGTCGAGTCGAATGACCCAATCATACTCAGTGCGGCGTCCGAGAGCTTCTCGCGTTATGGTCTGCCAACCCCTGATGTACCGCCGGAATTCAGAATCAGGCTGCTGGTTGATCCGGTTCACCGTCAGGAACCGCCCTGGCCACCTCCGAGCTTTCGGTCCATAGAGCACCTCTTTCACGTTTCGTGTGGCATTGCCGATTTTGCCGTCGCGGATTTGAAATCAAAGTGGGCGGCGGGATTTGTAAGCCCGGGATTGGCGCTGGATAACTCGTTTCTCAGGAATACCTTCCTCGAATGTTTGCTTCATGCGATGGTCGTCCACCAATACTATACCCCGGTTCATTGTGCAGTGGTTGCCGTGGACGGGAAGGCTGTACTTATTTGCGGGCCCTCCGGGGCCGGCAAGAGTAGCCTTGCGTATGCCTGTGCTAAGGCAGGCATGAAAATCGTTGCCGACGACTTCGTATTCTTGAGTCGCAAAGGGGACGAGCATCTGGTGGTTTGGGGACGCCCATGGCATCTCCGTTTGTTGCCGAATTCCGCCGAGTTGTTTCCGGAATTGAAGGGAAGGCCGGCTCATTTGAGAAGTGATAATGAATGGTACCTGGAAATTGACGTGGATTGCGAGTTCCCCGGACAATCAGTTGTTTCCTGCACTCCGGCATCTCTGGTTTTCCTGGAAGGGAATCGGGAGAAGGAAATCCGGCTGGAACCAATCCATTCGGAAACAGCGCTGGAACGACTGGGCCGTGATATTCATCTTTGCCAGGAGTCAGTACGACTGAGGCATTTCTGCGTATTACGCAGTCTGGCACAGACTCAGGCTTTCGTCCTCAGGCATGGAGTCCATCCATCCGCCGCCGTGGAGACCATTGTGGGCCTTTGTGAAGAAGTCCCCCGAAAGGGTCAATTCCACTAGACCCGGGTCCTTTATGGAATCTATAATGATATTAGCTGTCAAAACTTGAAGCTCGACAAACTGACTTAAAGGGAGTTCCAGATATATGAGGATCAGAACAAGCTCTTTCAGAAAGAGTCTTCTCCACAAAAACTCGTCACGCGCTTTCCTTGTCGGACCACTTTTTTTCTGTCTTTTGTTGGGTCGTCAGGCAACTGCGGAGATAGGTTCTGTCAGGATCGGGGATAAGATCACCGACTTTACTCTTACTGACCCTCAAGGGCAATCTCATTCACTCAGTCAGTCGAGGGGCACCAAAGCTACGGTATTGATTTTCATTGCCACCCGATGTCCTTACTCGAATGCGTTTACTCATGTTATGGCTGATCTGAGCCGGGACTACCAAGGGAAAGGAGTGCGGTTTATCGGAATCAATGCCAACAAGACGGAACCCTCTGCTGAGGTCGGACAGCATGCTGAGAAGAATGGCCTGAGTTTTCTCGTCCTCAAGGATGAGACGGATGTGGTGGCAAACAGACTGGGTGCTCAGGTGACCCCCGAGGTGTTCCTCCTGGATTCCGCCATGACCCTGAAATACCATGGGGCCGTGGGAAACAGCAAGAGCCCGACGACCAAGCCAGAAGAGGCTAATGGAGATGAACTCAAAACGGCACTCGAGGCCGTACTCATCGGTAAGCCGGTTTCTGTGACCACCACCAAGGCGTTCGGGTGCACGATCAAACGTTGATCCACAGGCGGCCAGCAACGACCGTCACCGTTTCCCAAGATTGCCGAATGACCTTATTCTAGTTCGCCAACCGCCAATGAAGTCGGCAGGTGTAGGCTAAGTTGTACCTCTGGAAGGGGGATGAGAGGCTCTTTTATGAAAATGGCCTGAAAGGCCATGGGAAAGCAGCCCAGGCATAGCGGGCGAATAGCAGGAGCCGAAGGCGAGGTGCCGGCGGGCACCGCCGACCTCGACGCCCTGGGCTACACTCCTTGGCCCACTTCGTGGGCTGGATGCCATTTTAATTGGTGGTGGCGCCAACGCGGCGCATGGCAAACTTCTATGCAGACAAGAGCCTGTGCTTTACCCAAAGTGCACAGTCCCGTTTATAAAACCGGCCTCCTTCTCAGCCTGATCATTCTTTCGGCGTGGCTTCTTTTGTCGTGCGCACGAGGGGAGAAGAGCTCCACTGGGGCAGACCCGGTTGCCTCAGAGATTCTCTTGACGCCAGCTGACGAACACGGACTCAAAGCCGTGCTCGAGAAAAGCAGGGGTCGGGTTATCGTGCTGAATTTCTGGGCGACCTGGTGTGAACCCTGCCGAGAGGAGTTCCCGGATTTGCTCAAATTGCATGGGAATTACCGCCAAAAGGGGTTATCTCTAATTTTACTTTCCATGGACGAAACGGATCAAGGCCAGGCGGTCAAGAAGTTCCTTCGAGAAAAGGGGGTTAATTTCGAAAGTTATATACGTTCCAAAAGTGATTTTGAAGCCTTCGTCAACTCGGTCGATCCCAACTGGATTGGAGGCATTCCAGCTACTTTTATCTTTGACCGGCGAGGAAACCGCGTGACATCTCTTTTGGGCCCGCAGAAATACGAGAATCTCGAAGGGGTTGTTCGTTCCCTCCTATAGCTCATCCTGTAGACGCGCGTTTTGATTCCCCAAGGCCTCCGAAACCCTGCAAATCTACTCCTCATGCAAAACTCTCTCAGACATTGCTGGATTCTGGATTCGGGCGGAGCCGGACGCGGTGCCTGGCAGGGGGGGAATCATCTATGAGTTCATGCGGTGGACTCTTGACCGCGGCTGTTATCCGGCCATCAGCATGGGAGCCTTCGCAGGGGGTACGCTGTTGCGGATGTGGCCACAGGCACCGAGGCCACTGTCATGAAAGGGTGGACTAAATGGGGCTTGGAGGAAGTGCCAGCAGCGGTCCAGGTTTCCCGTGAATTAAAGAGTTTCTGGGGATTGGGGCAGTTCCGCCTTCACTTGATTCATTCCATCCGGTATGTGATGGGGGAGATGGAGGTGGCGAGGGTCTTCCATTCCCGGCCAGAGAAAAAACTGCTGATTTTTACGACTCGGGTACGAAGGCGAGACGGAAAATCCTTCCAGGAGGCAGACGGGTTAAAGTACTTCCTGAAGTCGATCACCCGCAAACTCCCGCCCGGGCTGAAATTCATCCCACGGCAATACCGTGAAGATCCAGTGGTCTTCGCGACGAACCTGCCGGAGGCATTGCAGTCGGAGTTTGTGCGACCTTTGTGTCCCGACAACTATCATGCGGTCATTGAGGCGTCCTGCCTCGTGCCATTAGCCATGGGAACCCCACTGCAGCCGACGCAGGTGAATCCCGCTTCCTGGATGGAACAGACCGGTTCCTTCGATTCGGATGGACATGCCGTTTTCATGGATGGTGGATTTGCAATGAAGATGCCTATGCGGGTGTTTGAGGAAGATCAGCGCTTTCAAACGCTGGCCCGTTGGGCCGCGGCGGACAAGACCCTTATTTTTTGCTGTGACCCCTCAGGGAACTTATGGGAAACCAGTTCCCGTCTGAGGCGGCTGAATTCCGCACCTTTCGTCGCAAAGGCATTGGAAGAGAACCGTCTGCTGATCGTGTGTCCGGACCACCGGATCGAGGCGGGGTTCCTGTGTTACGACAACGCCGTCACCCTGCGGACCTTTCATCGCGGGCAGGAACAGGCAGAGAGATTCTTGCGGTCAGAAGCCGCCAGGCGCTTTTTCAACGCTTAGAAGGGGATCCGGCAGTAGAGAAATGAGACAGTCTGAAATCAAATAAAAAGCTCTTCGTCCTGGTGGACCTCGTTCACCGGGTTCCGGCGACCGGAAAAGAGGAACTGCAGTCCGCCGGAGACCCCGCGAATCAAGGCGGAAACTTCCCGCACGGGCGTCAGCACGTTTTGCTGAATGATTACGGAAGTGGCTTCCAATCGCAACACGGCATCGCTAACGACTTCGTCGATCCTGGCGATCTGGCTTCTGGCCCGCCGGCCGGCATCATCGATGGTGGCATTGACTCGCTCGACCTGAGTCTTAACGACTTCCGAAACGCCCCGGATGTTGTCAGCAGTACACTGGGCCGTCTGCAGAACCTCCCGGGTCTGCCCCGCTATCTCCCGTAACTCCAAAACGAGAGGAGCGGTTTTCTCATCCACGCTCTTGCGCATCTGTTCGAGGTTGGAGGAGATGCGGCGAACCTGAACAAAACCTCCTGCCACGATGACTAGCTGGAGGAAAATCGAGAGTGACATGATCACGATCAAGACAATCAAATAGCTGTCCACGGCGCTCTCCAGGAATCCGGCTGGTCGAAAACGAGTTTACCTCAGAGAGAATCTCGATAGATTTTTCAACGTCGAACTCTGCTGATGGCCAGCCTCTGAATCTTTATTGGAAGGGGTGACTTCAAACGTCAAAATATCCAAGAGGTACCTGTCGGGAAGGGCTGCCCTTCCCGACAGGTCTCAATCTGGCGCACGTTTGAGTTCTCTTTCGCACATGCCCGCGGCCACGAGCGGACTTACTCAGAGGCCACAGAACCCTTGGCCTTTTCCTCTCGGTATGCCTGTTTCCCGGCCTCAATCGCCGCGGAGATCTGCTCCTTCTGGGTGGCCACCATATCCTTGCCTTTTTCAACGTAAGTGGTCACCTTCTCGGAAACGTTTCGGCCCGTCGTGGACAATCGCTCTTTGCTCTCTGCTGCCCTTTGGGCGATTATATCCCGGGTTTCGCGCCCCGAACGAGGCGCAAACAGCAAAGCAATGATGGCGCCAATGCTGCCCCCTACC
>JBGPHY010000396.1:0-5842 GCA_041484625.1 Terriglobia bacterium
ACTATGCAAAAAAGAGATCTTCAGAGAGCTATAAAGGATGCTCTTCGTATGTTGATTTCCGAGAGTTGTTGGAAAAGGAAAAGGACGTAGATGCGGTTAAAATCATGACGCCGGATCACCTCCATGCAACCATTTCCATTTCAGCCATGAAAAAGGGGAAGCAGGTTGTTATGCATAAGCCCTTGGCTAACAGGCTATATGAAGCCAGATTAGTCGTCGAAACTGCTCGCAAGACGGGTGTTGCCACTCACTTGTCAGCCTGGAGAAGGCCGATTGACGGCGTAAGAGAAATGATAAGAGACGGCGCGATCGGCACTCTTCGGGAAGTGCATAACTGGACAGACAGACCGTTTTGGCCTCAGTATCAGAGTCTTCCCACTGACAAACCGCCGGTCCCTTCGAGTTTTGATTGGGACCTGTGGCTTGGGCCGGCACTCGATCGTCCCTACCACCCAAATTACACGAATGCCGTATTTCGCGGTTGGTACGACTTTGGCGGCGGCCCCGTGGCGGACATGGGTAATTACAGTCTTTGGCCGATATTTATGGCGCTTGACTTGCCGGTTCCGGTTAGTATCGAGGCAAATACGAGTTCCTGCTGTGAAATCGTCGATCAGGTCAGCGGGATTAAAATGAATGACTTTTCTTTCCCGAATGCCTCTAAACTCCGGTTCAAATTTGCGGCAAAAGGAAACAGTCCACCGCTCTATTTGTATTGGTACGAAGGAGGAATGAGGCCATACACGCCTGAAGAATTACAAATAGACAAAAAGCCGATGCCGGCGACCGGGACGATGTTTGTCGGTGACAAAGGAGTTATCCTCGGGAACCAGCTCATTCCTGAGAAAAAGATGCGTGAATACCAGGGGGCGAAAAAGACGGCCCCGGAGGAAGCCAGGCGCGGTGGGGACACTGATTGGATACAGGCCTTTAAAGGGAGGAAACCGTCTCCAGGAAATTTCCTGAATGCGGCAGCCTGCTCGGAAACCATCTGTCTGGCCGGTGTTGCCATTCGAGTTAGCAGAAAGAACTTCAAGGAAGAGAGTACCACACCGCCGTTGGAGTGGGACGCTCAAAACATGAAATTCACCAACATGCCCGAAGCGAATCAATACCAATATCGCGAATACCGGGAGGGGTGGAAACTTTAAAGGATTAAGGAGAATATCAATGCAGACCATTTCAAGAAGGCAGTTTCTCACTAGAAGCGCGATGGGCCTCGCAGCGGCTGGGTATCTATCCAGAGGAGCCCTTCCGCTTAAAGCGGATCCGCTTGGATTGCCGATCGGGTTTCAGATTTATCCGGTCAGAGAGAAAGCCGCCAAAGATTTCGAGGGCACTATGCGGGAACTTGCTGGAGTGGGATATCAGGCCGTCGAACTTTGCTCTTTCCCCGGCTACGTTGACTCAGGCTTTGGCCCCCTTGTGAAAATGACAGCTTCGGAAGTCCGCCAGAACCTGAAGGCTGCCGGCCTCGGCTGTGAAAGCTGCCACTACGGACCTGAGGAACTCAAGGGCAGCCTGGAAGACAGGATCGGTTTTGCGAAGGAACTCGGCCTGAAATATATGATTCTCTCCAGTTTCGACCTCAAACGCGACGCCACGCTCGATGATTGGAAACGGGCTGCCGACGATTTGAACAAGGTGGGAGAGAAGACAAAGAAGGCGGGCATCCAGCTTGGCTACCACAATCACAATTTCGAATTCAAGGAACTCGAGGGTGTGCTGGTTTACGACGAACTGATGAAGAGGTTTGATCCAAAGTTAATCAAGATGCAGTTTCAATGTGCAGTTGTCAGTATCGGCTACGACCCCGTCAGCTATGTTACGAAGTATCCCGGCCGATTCTGTTCGCTCCACCTCGCGGACTGGTCTTCTACCGAGAAGAAAACGGTGCCCGTGGGGCAGGGGGTCATTGACTGGAAAAAGCTCTTTGTTGCCGCGAAGGCGGGCGGAATCAAGAACTACTTCGTGGAAATGGATATGGACCTTATGAAAGCCAGTTACCCCTACCTCCACAATCTGGAGGTCAAGTGATGCCCCTCCTGGAATGCTAAAGTTGGGACCATCCTTACTATGGTATCGATCCTTTGGCTCCGGCGCGCGTTTTGCGCGCCGGACTGGAGTTTGGACGTTCTTCGATCCCCGAAGGGGATTCGTGTGAATAGCCGTGGGTCGAGCGAAGCCGAGCGACACCCACGGGCAGGGAAGCAGTAGGCAATCCCAACCCTGAGGGGTTGAATCGTCGCATGGAATCATCTACCGGCGTGGCTGTTGTTCGACCCCTTCAGGGTTGGTTCCTCCTGGTTGCTCTCCACTTTGTCTCCGTCACCACCCCCGACAACTGGATGTGTTGGTGCTCATTAGGCCAATCTGCCAGCGATCACCTCAACCTGACGATCCCCCCTGTGGCTTCAGGCTTTCTACCCGCGAGCAGTCCATGGTTTCCGAGGTCAAAACCAAAAGAGAATCTCAAGACGTTCGGAGGACAAACAGAAACACAGGTTCGGCACAGGATGCACTCCGTGGAAAGCACCCGCTGTCCCAGCTTGACATAATCAGGTATGAGGATATCCATCGGGCAGACCTCGGCACAGGCCCCACAGGCATTGCACTGGTCCTTGCTTCCGGCGATCTTCACGGACGAGAAGCGGCTCGTGGCTTTGAGAAGCACTGTTGTCGGGCAGACATATTTGCAGAAAGCCCTGTTATCTTTGAGAACAAAGCCAAGATAGATGCCGGTCAGGTAATAAAGAATGTTGATCGTCAGGATCCAGTACAACTCGGAGGGACGAGGCGAATTGTGTAATGTCGGCATTCCCCGGTAGCCAAACACAAGGCAAGGGAGAGCAGCGATTCCGAGGGTCACTGCAAAAGCCACAAAGGGGGATAACTTCCATTTGCCCTGCATGCGCCCTGGGCTCCGGCCAAACGGCAACAGATCCAGGATCATCGCCGTCCAGCAGCCTCAGCCACACCAAAGCCTGCCAAAGAAGATCGGGCCGACGATTACTGTAATCAGATGATGCCCGATGGCGGCCCCCATCGTCCCGCAAAACACCAGCAAGAAGAACCCTTCCAGGTCGAGGCTGACCCTGGAAATGAGGGCGAATAAAAGACCGGCTCCACCACCAAGCAACAGAATCAGCTTGCGTGCAAGAGGCTGTTTTCTTCTCGGAAGCACGGCATAGGAGGCAAGCCTAGCACAGGAAAGAGCGAAAAGCGCTGTCTCGAATGAAGCAAGCCGGTTTCCTCCCGATCTCCACGCCCCGACCGAGATCGTGCAGAAGACTATCGCCAGGACAAGACTCACAGAGAGCAGGGGTAGGTTAATAAGGTGCTGCTTTGATGGAGAAACTAGTTTTCGTAAAATCATAGAATGCCGTCTTTGCCAACGATGAGGCGTGATTGGCTCGGCCAAGGGACATCTGTGCCGGAATTTCAGCCTGCTCAAGGCTGCACAAGCCTGGTCTTTACATTTCAGCCTTCTACCTGCACGGCCGCCACGGATGGGCCGAGATCTTTGACGTTGTACGTCGCCGTCACCTGCCGGCTCTCGCCGGGCAGCAGCGAGAAGTAGTTATCCTGCCACAGGACGGGGAGCACTTCGTCGTCTGGTGCTCCCAGGCGGCTCACATGCCCAGTGGATGCCCTTCTCACCTTCAACCGGACGGCGAAGGCGAGCGTCCGGCTCGGGTTGTGAAGGGTAACCGTGGTTGAGCCCTCTTGCTCCTGGCGCCGCGACTGGGCCGCCACATCCAAATCGACTAGGGACAGGGTGTTCAGGGCAGTGAAGTCGGCAAACGTCTTCGTAGGGGTCCATGTTGATATTTGGTATTGGCCAGTAGGATCCCGTTCTGATGCCTCCCAGTCGAGGCTCTCCGCCTTCGTGGAAAGCCAATAGAAGTTCCTGCTCATCGAGTTTCCCGAGGACTCGAGCGTCAGATTCACAAAGTAAGTGGAACTGAGGCCCTTGATCTCAGGCAAGGTGAACACGCGCGTGCTGCTGTCGGGTCGCGCCTCGAGCGTAGCTTCTCGGGAGAACTTCTCAGTCATGTCAAGGTTGTACACCCTGGCGGTGGCCTTCAGGTTTGGGAAAGGTTTGTAATACGAGTTTACAATCACGATGGAGGCATCATCATAGGAATACTGGATGTGCAGCGGCTCACAGGCGATCTTAACACCGAAGTAAGATCCTCCCGGGCGGAGATACCAGTCGTAGAGGTGCCAGATCATGCTAGGCCAGGCGTTGTTCAGCATCCATTGGATGATGCCGGTAGACGTGTACTTATTGCGGCCATAGGCTTCCATCATGGCCCGGTGGGACTCATAGGCCTGGACCTGGGCTTTACGGGCGTATTCCTCGACCGAGGTGGCCGTCCCGTAGCGCTTGTTGAGGGCCTCAGTGAATATCTTGAGCGTGCCGGACATTCCGCCGGCATGATATTCCCACCAGGAATCAATCGGCCAGAGATGATCTTCCGGCAGCATCAGGAGCAGGCTCTCGACGGGCGGTATCGCTGGGCCGGGGCTGGTCTCCGTGTTGAAGCCATGCGCACCGCCGAGGTTGGTATCGAGGTACCAGAAAGACGGGGCTACGTATTCGTACGGGCCAGTCATTTTGACGCCGCTTGGGCCGACGGTGGTCGGCTTCCCCGAAGCTGAAGACACGAAAGGATTGGGCCAATCGCATTCCTGGAGTATCTGGAGATACATCTTCTCAACCTTGGGTGGAGGCGGAAAATCGCTGCCATTCAACCAGGCGAAGACGGAGGGGTGACGCTCTAAGCGTTGGATCTGGTCACGCAGGGATTCGGCGGCGACCCACTCGTCTTCAATATCCCAGTCCTCCCATTTCTCCCACTGGTCACAGCAGCACCAGCCCGGCATCACGAGGATGCCCCACTCGTCACAACGCTCAAGAAATCGCTCGTCCTCCAGTTTGCCTTCGAGTCGCACAGTGTTGAGGTTCAGATCACGGACATACTTCAGCTCGGCGTCCTGCCGCTCCGGTGAGGAACGTAGGAGCATGTCGAAGCTGTAGCCGGCACCGCGAATCAGGATGTTCTGGCCGTTGATCTGGAATAGCCGGTGCCCCTTGTCATCAATTATGGAACTCACCTGGCGGATCCCGAAGCGGATGTGGCTGGAATCGGAGACCTGGCCGTTGAGATCGAACTGCAGGTTGAGCGGATAGAGGTTCTGCGGCCCGACTTGAACCGGCCACCATAGGCGGGGATTCGCCACCTTCAGTTGGGGGAATGTCTCGGCCGTAAACCGCACCACCCGCGTCTCGTTGGGGCCGAGCAGCACCGGTTGCGAGAACTCGATATTCTCAATGCTGCCCTTCAGTACGCCTTCGACGGAATGGTTCGCGGCATTTTTTAGTTCGGCCCTTACGGTGAGTTCAGCCTGGTCGCTGGAAGGTAGGTTGAGTTTCGTGAGAACGGCCGGATAACGCAGGGCAACTGGCCCGGTGGCCGTTATGTGGACGTCGCGCCAGATGCCCATCTCCTTGTCGGGTGGCATCGGTGCCCAGTCTACCAGGGTGGTCGCAAGGTCGTGCGGTTGAGGCGGAAAAACCTCGATGGCCAGGGCATTGGTATCGCCCGGCCGAGCCGCTGTGGTCACGTCAAACGCGAACAGCCGCCACGTGCCGGCCATCTTTTCGGAGGATGCGATTTGGAGTCCGTTCATCCATACGTTGGCCCGGAAGTTGATGCCGTCAAACCCAAGCCACACGGTCCTGCCGCGGTACTCGTCGGGCAACTTGAATTCGGTGCGATACCACCAGGAGTGCCGGAAAGGGCTATCCGGTGGCATCAAATAGTCTGAGAAGTTG
>JBGPHY010000397.1:0-5841 GCA_041484625.1 Terriglobia bacterium
ACCGACCCAGTTCTGAGCCTCCCTGGCACTTGGCAACCCATCATGATCGCCATTCACCTTCTGGCCGAACTGCCACGTGGCAGAGCCAATCATGATGATTACGACCACCAGCAGCATGAAACGAAGTATGCTTTTCCACATATGAATGTCCTCCAAACTCCCTCGTAGAAAAGAGGGCGAGGCGGTTGCCTTTTGGGTATTCTTTTTTTCGTTAAAGGGTGATCTTTCCACTTCCTCGTTAGCATAAGGCGGAATCCTTTGCGCTTTAGCGTCCTGGCGTTTAATTCACAATGCAACCGACATCGATTGTCCTCCCGGAGAAGGGGTGAGGAGCTTGCCCGGCATGGTGCGTTACGCGACGGGACCGGCTCCCTCGCTAACGCACCCTACCACCAGAGGCTGCCGGTGGCGGGGCCCGTTTGTATCAGTAATCCGAGGTTTCCCTCGGGTGACGCCGGTTTGGAGGCACCTTCTCTTCAGGTGGCGTCCGCCCGGGTTGGCAGAAAGGTGAGCTTTCTCGGCAACAGAGCTTTAAACATTTCACCAGACCGCTCAAGACCCAAGGCAAGTGTAGATGATTATAAACACAAAATCTGGGATTGGCACCTTTCTTGACCACGCCGAAAACTGCCGGTTGCTTGTCACCCCCGGTTTTGGATGATATAGTGCGGCGCTCAGGCATTCGAAGAGTTCCGCCCTGCACTCCCCGGACTATGAACCTAGCTCCCGCGCCGATCGGCAAGTTCAACCAAACGATGCGCTCAGCCCTAAGTTGGCTTCGTGCCAACGACGAGCGAATTGAGGGGATGGCCGACCTGGCTTCGCACTACGAACTTGTCTGGCTGATAGGCAAGCCGAAGAGGTTCCTTACCTGGCTCGACGACGCGACGTCAAACCGCTGCTACCTCGGAACTCTACCGCCACACCGGCGACCGGCGCATTTACGACACTTTTGTCCTTTTGACGATGGGTTTGTGGTGCTTGTCTTGAAGACTTAAGTGTTCTTTGGAAGCCTCCCTATTCTGGCCTCTTCCAGGCCCTGTGGATTGGCCATTTACTGGGATGAGACTGATTGTCAGGAAATGGTGGGAAGCCTGGCCAAAGCCACTGGTCTAAATAACGCCGTTTGGTGGCGATCCGTAAGCAATTGCTCTATGTGGCCCGCAAATATTTGTATTGTCCTACATTCACCATGGCTCATTGTCCAGGTTGCACCGGCTCGCCATGTCTTACCTGATGTGACGAGTGTGCGAGCAGCCGACAGGTCGGCCAGGGCTTGAAAAGTAGATTAGGCAACTCCTGTTGAAACTGTAACTTAGGGGAAACATTTAATCTTTTAAGTGAGGCATTCTTACCTTTCTGCCTTTATCCTGCTTGCTGGTCTGACGGGGGGGATACCCTCGTGTTTAGAGAGCGTGTCATCTCTGCTCTTTGCCCGGGATTTAGACAGCCTCTCTCAAGTCGACAGTTTCGTGGAAAAAGCCGTTGCGGATGGGAGCATCCCGGGAGCGGTTGTGCTGGTCTCTCACCGGGGTGAGACTGTCTTTCTGAAGGCCTATGGGAACAGGAGCCTTGAACCAACCGTCGAAGCCATGACCCTGGACACCGTCTTTGATCTGGCTTCTTTGACCAAAGTGACAGCCACCGCTCAGACCGTCATGCTGCTTGTGGAGCAAGGCAAGTTGAAGCTGGGGGACCCCGCCGCCAAGTACATCCCCGCATTTGCCAGCAAGGGGAAAAGAAACATTACGATTCGCCACTTACTGACCCACTACTCCGGGTTGCCCGCTGATCTGAAACCGTCCAGTCTACGCCGCCTCTCCGGTCAGAAACTGCTTTCCAGGATCTACCAGGTAAAACCGCTGGCACGGCCAGGAGTGAGATTCATCTATAGTGACCTGGGATTCATAGTCTTGGGAAAGATCGTGGAAAAAGTGTCGGGTATGGCACTGGACCAATTCACGAGAGAAAACCTGTTTGAACCCCTGGGAATGAGTTCCACGGGTTTCAAGCCCCAGGCTGAGACATGGTATCGGACTGCCCCTACAGAACGAACCCGAGACGGCGGTATCCTGCGTGGCCGAGTGCACGATCCAACTGCGGCCCGACTTGGCGGCGTGGCCGGCAACGCGGGTCTGTTCTCGACAGCTCAGGATCTGGCTCGCTATTGCGCGATGACACTAGGTGGAGGAGAACTCGACGGAGTGAGGATTTTCAAACCCGAAACGATATCCTTGATGACCTCACCGCAGTCTCCTCCCTCGAAAGGAGACATCCGTGGTCTGGGCTGGGACATCCAATCGGTATATTCCACCGTCAAGGGTATGTACTTCTCTTCAGAGTCATTCGGACATACCGGTTACACCGGAACCTCTATGTGGCTGGATCCTGCGACCAAGACCTTTGTCATCCTTCTGACCAACCGTGTTCATCCCAGGGACAGAAGTGACATCAAGCTGTTACGTTCTAAGATTTCAAATGTGGTGGCCCTGGCCGTGTCTGAGCCTCCAGGCGCCCCTCCCGAAGGGCCGTAGTCGAAGACGGGAAACCTTCTGCGTGTTTAATAATCCCCGCAACCTTTTGCTGGGCGCCTTTGAAATGGTTGATCTCGGGCACTCAATTGACGACAACTCGCTGGCCACCATCCTTGACAACAGCCCGATGATTCTCAATGGCAAAAAGGTCTGCGCGTGACAATTTTAAATTCACCCTAAGCCTTAAGTTTCGCCAAGTAATTCTTATAATTTTCTATTGGCGGATTGACTGTACCGGAATGTACCCACTGACTGTGTTAATGAAGCATTACTTCTTCCGGCCTTTCAAGTCAGGGTACAGTTTTCCAAAACAATCGGGACAAAGGCTGTGCGTGAATTCCGTGTCCGTTCTCTCGGAGATATACAATTCGACCGGGACCCAGGAGAAGGGATCTCTCGGGTTTGCTCCCTCATTGCGGATTTTTTTGCAGCTCGCACAGATAGGCACCAGACCTTCGAGCTGTCGAATTCGGCGCAGAGATTCCCGAAGAGCCTCAATGCCGTGGACGAGTTTCCGGCCAAGAAACGACATGAGGAAAAAGGAAACGGAGAATCCCAGAATATGTAATAACCAGATCTGCCGATTGCTTTGGGCCTTCAGTTCCTCAAACGGTCCAAAATCAAATGAGATACTGATCCCTCCCCTGATCTCGTCGGGATTCTTGTGTTCATGGTGACATTTCAGGCAAGAGGTCTCCGCCTTGAGCACTGCCATGTAGCGAAACACCTGCTCGCCCTTAATAGTTTTAAACACCTGATGCTGTTCTGTTCCTCCCACAACAAATCTCTCGAGGGCCTGTCTTTCCCATGCATCGGGGGCGTTGCTCGATCGGATAGGGGTCAGGCTGGTCATATGGATATGGACCCCTCTGTCCTGCGTCATCAACTCAGAAAACATCCTGATCATCTGAGCATGATTGATTTTCGTCAGGCGGAGGCCTTCAGCCGTTGTCACCTCGCGAAGCGGGTCGAGGAGGTACAGATTAGGCCGTACCGACTCCGTAATGGGAACATAAAACCCGTCGTGCAGTGTGTTCCATTCCCTCATCGTCGCCACAGCTTGATAGAAGGAACGAGCAACCGTATTCGCCAGTTGCACATACTGGTCGTCAGTCTTGTGTAGATTGGCGATTAAAGAAACCGCAGTGGCCACAAAAAGCAAAGTGATTATGGCAAGGACGTAGTATTTGGCCTGCTGAACTCGCTTTTCATTCGTATTTGAATGTTGCATGGTTATCGCGAATCCATCAAGCAGGTAGAGCCGTGAGTTTTTGTTTTGACGCTTTTCCCTTCTGCACGGAACTCCCTAAAATGAAAGCCGCATTGTACTAAATAGGCCAGGAGAGTGAAATTGCTATGATTCCAAACCTGCCGTCTTGGTTGCTTGGCAAGCCTTTTTATGGGGCAAGACATTGTTTTTTGAACTGAACTCTCTACAGCCCAATATGTTATCTTGGTCGAATCCCCTCGCATTCAGTAGCTGGTCGCCGCGGGCGACGTTTTGAGTTGAATCATTTCTTCATCATTGGGGGAGGGCAGCTTTGAAGCTTCAATCCACATTGAGACAATCACTCCGTTCGTTGCTCCTTTTCTGCACGGCCATGAGCTGGTTTCCCGCCAGTTCTTTGGGAACACCCCCCGGGGTTGGCCGCATCCTTTCGAGCCTCAGCCCGCTTGCTGTCTTTGAGCTGACGGGGGAAGTGCCTGTCTCCCCCGCCCACAACGAGGCTGCTACGAATTACAAGGGTCGTACCATTGCCGCCGTGATGAACGCAGCAGGGGCCGATTGGTTGACGCGCGAGGAGCGGGAAAGGATCGAGCAACCCGAGAAAGTTCTGGATGCTTTGAACATCCAGGAAGGAATGACTGTCGCGGATGTGGGCAGCGGAGTCGGATATTTCAGTTTGCGTCTTTCCAAGCGAGTCGGTAGCCGCGGGCGCGTTCTAGCGACAGACATCCAGCAGGAAATGCTCGATCTACTTAAGAAAAACCTGGATCGTGATCGGATTTCCAATCTTGAGCTAATCCTCGGAGATGCCAACGACCCACGCCTGCCTGCAGGTGAGGTCGATCTCGCCCTGCTAGTGGACGTGTACCATGAATTCCGGTTTCCTGAACAGATGGTCGCCGGGATATGGAAAGCGTTGAAGCCTGACGGGCGATTGGTTTTGGTCGAGTACCGGGGGGAAGATCCCACGGTGCCCATTAAACCTGAACACAAAATGACCGTCAGGCAGGTCCTTTACGAGATCGAGCCCATGGGATTCCGGCTTAAAGAGAAACTCGAATTTCTACCTTGGCAGCACATCTTCATATTTGCGAAAGCTCGAAAAGTAGAATAACTCTCCGAAAGGACATGCCATGAGGAAACTTTGGGTTGTGCTGGATGATTGGCATACACGGGAAATGGCCTACGGAGGTATTCTGAACCAATAGCATTTTCAGACGAAAGGACATGAGACATAAAATTAAATCGAAGCTTTTCTCGAACAAAAATTTGAACACAAGATTCGGATAGATTTCATAAAAGTCCTTCCGTAGTATGAGTGTCGGAGGTGATGGTTATGAATCTGGATCAGGATAGTGCCGCGCAAATCGGAACACTGGACGAAGAAGTCAGTTGGCAGGCGGTGCTTGGAAAGGACTCCCGATTTGACGGCTTCTTGCTTTATGGGGTGCACTCGACTGGGATTTACTGCAAACCATCCTGCCCTTCACGGAAACCTGGGCGGGAGCAGGTGGTCTTCTTCTCTTCCCGGCAAGCGGCCGAGGAGCGTGGGTTTCGTGCCTGCCGGCGCTGCCGACCTGATGAACCGATAGACCGCAACCCGCATGTGGAAACAGTCCTGCGTGCCTGCCGTGTAATTGAAGCGAACACCGAAGGACCTGTTTCGCTCGCGGCTTTGGGCGAGAAACTTAACATCAGTCCCCATCATCTGCACCGGACTTTCAAGAGTATCACTGGTATCACTCCCCGCCAGTACGGTGAGGCTTATCGTCTCAAACTGTTTAAACTGCAGATCCAAAAAGGGAAGGATGTCACCACTGCCCTGTACGAAGCGGGATATGGTTCGAGCAGCCGTCTCTATGAAAAGGCCTCAAAACAAATGGGCATGACTCCCGCCACCTACCGTCGAGGAGGAAAGGGAATGACCATCAGTTTCACCATCGTTGCTTGTCGCCTGGGCCGGCTGTTAATGGCGGCAACCGACCGCGGAGTTTGTGCTGTTAGTTTCGGCGATAACGACAGAAAGCTGGAGTCTTTACTAACGGCTGAATATCCGGCCGCCACTATTCGGCGCGATGA
>JBGPHY010000398.1:0-5810 GCA_041484625.1 Terriglobia bacterium
AACCCGGCTGGCGATTTCAGAAAGCTCCTGTTCATAGCGTCCCCGCCAAAGGAAGCAAACGCGCAGCTGTTGCTGAGACCGGGTGCCACCGGGAAGATACAGCAGGTAACTCCGGGACCGGCAAGATTCGGACGGTGCCGATGCCTGGAATCCTGCAAAGCGACTCTCCAGGGAGAGGGACAAAGAGGGAAACCAGCGCTTGATGTTTCGAAGGTTCACAATGATTACCGTCACCTGTTGTGCGTAAAGCACGTCAGGGAGAACCAGGGAAGCGCTTAACCCGGTCAGGTTCAGATAGGACAACAATGCCGATACGATTAGCACCGCCAAAGCTGCCGAAAAAACGATGTAGATCAGATTGTTTCCTGTATTAACGGCCGCCAGGCCCAGGATCAGCAAGACCCCAGAGTAGCCCCATCCCTCTCGTGTGATGTGGTACGACAGAGAGAGCCATTCCCGGCGAGCCTGACGAAACAGTCTGGGGACCACGGTGAGAGCGATAGCCGCAGCCAGAACCAAGGAGAGACCAGCCAGAACGGCCGCTGTGGCCGGGTTCCCCTCTCGTGCCGCAACGGTGGAAGCCAAGGCACAGCCCAAGGCTGCCACGATCAGCAAGGTGGCCAGCAGGCTGTAGCGGATATCGCCCCAGGACAACTGCCGTATCCATTGTCTTAGCGGATCGCGGGAAGGCATGATTAAAGCGGAACTTCTACGGCACTCAGGATGTCGTTCAGGACCGCTTCGGCTTCTTCATTGCGCTTTAGGGTAGATGCAAAGCGATTGTTAACCACCACCCGGTGCGCCAACACGGAGGGAACCAGTTGCTTCACATCGTCCGGAAGGCAGTAATCTCTGCCGGAGATGTAGGCTCGTGCCTGCGCGGCACGCAACAGAGCCAGGGAACCACGCGGACTCGCGCCCAGGCTCAGGAACTCCGACTGGCGGGTGCTCTCGACGATCCGCAACGCGTATTCCACGACAGGGTCCGCCACTCGGACCTTGCGGACATCCTCTTGGATCTCCAGGATCTCCTCGGCGTCCAAATGAGGTTTCAACTGTTGCAGCGGGTGAGAACGGATCTGGCTTTGGAAAATTTCCCGTTCTGCCTCGAGGGAGGGGTATCCGATACGGATGCGCATCAGGAAGCGGTCCAACTGCGACTCAGGCAGTGGGTAGGTGCCATGATGCTCGACCGGGTTCTGGGTGGCCAGGACGAGGAAGGGCTTGGGCAGCGGATAAGTCCGGTTATCCACCGTCACCTGTCCTTCGCTCATCGCCTCGAGCAGGGCGCTCTGGGTTTTGGGGGTAGTACGGTTAATCTCGTCGGCCAGCAGAACATTCGCGAAAATGGGCCCTGGCTTGAATTCAAATTCCTGATGTCGCTGGTTAAAAACAGAGATGCCCACAATGTCAGAGGGCAGTAAATCGCTGGTGAATTGAATGCGTCGGAACAGACAGTTGATAACCAGCGCCAGAGAGTGGGCGATGGTGGTCTTCCCCACACCGGGCACATCCTCGACCAGAAGATGACCTCCGGAGAAGAGTGCCACCAACGACAGACGCACCACCTCATTTTTCCCCTTGATGACAGTTTCGATGGCGGCAATCAGGGCATCGATCTTGCTTTGAGTGTTGGAAGTGGGCAAAGGAGGTCTCTTTCGAACGCGAATTCAGGTAGCCACTCCAAAAATTCTAGCCAGAGAGGAAGCACCGAGGCAAGCACAAAACATTTTCGGCTTGTCAAAGCAGGGAACCGCATGTTACATACTAAGGGGTTGCAGAAACCTGCTTGGCGTGGGCGCTTAACTCAGCGGTAGAGTGCCATCTTCACACGGTGGAAGTCACAGGTTCAAGTCCTGTAGCGCCCACCATTTCCTCTCCCACTGCAGAAAATCGTCGGCGCGCTCCAGTCTGGAGCGGTTCCTTCCCTTTAAGAATCCTGTGCCTTCCAACACCGAACGCGGAGGCGAAGTCTCTACTCGGTTCGCAGGGTCGTCACTGAGTTCACCTTCGTGGCGCGCCACGCCGGCACGAAGCTGGCCAACAGCGAGACCGAGACCAGTGCCAGGGAGGCCAGGACGAATACGGCCGGCTCGGCGAGACTCAACGGAAGATTCAACTTGCTCGATGCGAGGTGCGCGCCTGCAATCGCGGCAGCCACCCCAGCGATCAGACCCGGAATCGTCATGGCCATGCCCTTCCGCAATACCAGGCCCAGGACTTCACTCCGCTGCGCGCCTAACGCCATTCGAATTCCGAACTCGTGCGTGCGTTCGCTGACCGCGCAGGCCATGACGCTGTATAATCCGACTGCCGCCAGCGCCAGCGAAAGCAGGCCGAGCACAGACAGCAGGCTTGCAACGATCCTTTCAGCGAACAAGCCCGCCTGCGTATATTCGCTAAGGGGAGCCGTGTTGTACAGTCCGCTGTTCGGATCCAGGGTCGCCACTTCGCGCCGCAGCGCCACGCGCGCCTCCTCCAAACTGCCGTTGGTCCTGATGTAGAAGAAGGGAGTATAGCCAGAATAAAAGATCTGCCTGAAGGGTCCGTAAAAGAAGGGCAAAGGCGCTTCCGGCGGGTTGCGATACTTGCTGTCTTTGACCACTCCTACCACTGTTGACCAGGCATCTGAAACTCGCACCCTGCGGCCGATAGGATCTTTCCCTTCAAAGTATTTCCTGGCAAAAGTCTGATTGACGATAATCACCGGCAGAGTGTTGAGGTCGTCCTGCTCGGTGAAGTCGCGGCCCGCCAGCAAGGGAATGCGCATCGCGTTGAAGTACCCAGGCGCCACGATGGAGCGCTGGAGAGAGATTACCCCGCCTCGATCCCGGGCGAAGCCCTCCACCTCAACGCGGTCGGTGCCCATTCCGAAAATCGAAAGGGGAACAGAGTCCGCATAACTCACCTGTTGGATACCCGGAGCCTCTGCCAGGCGCAATTGCAGGTTGCGGCAAAACTGCTTTTCCTGAGTTAGTGAATAGCCGTTGGTGGAAAGGTAGAAATGTGCCACCAGCACGTTCTGCGAGTCGAACCCCGGGGGGAGCGTGGCGAACTTCTGGAAGCTTCGGACGGCCAGGCCGGCTCCGCAGAGCGCCAGTGCCGCCAGCGCCATCTCGAGCATTACTAGAGCCCCCCGCGCTCGGTGCGAGCGAGCGCCGGAGGTCCCACTGCGACCTCCTTCCTTCAGTACTTCGTTGATGTCCAAGCGGCTGATAGACAGAACCGGAAAGATGGTCGAGAGCACGGCCACGCTGAGGGAGATCAATACTATAAAGCCGCCCACATTGACGTTGGGCTTCACTTGCAACATCGGCTCGATGGCGGCCCGAATGAAGGACTCCAAAGAAGGGAACACCCTGTCGAGCGATTTTGCCAACCAGGACGCAAGCAATATGCCGGCGACGGCGCCCGCGCCAGCCAGCATCAAGACCTCCGCTAGCAGTTGGCGGACGATCCTTCCCAGGCCGGCCCCCAGGGCCATGCGCACCCCAAACTCTCTCTGCCGGGAAACCGAGCGAGCCATCAAAAGGTTCGCCACGTTGGCGCAGACGATCAAGAGCACCAGAACGCACACTACCATCAAGAGGCATAGCGGATCGCGCAAGTTTTCCTGGAAGCCATCCGACGAGCGCCACAGGGGAATCAGCCATGCGCCGATGCCCTTGTGCGTGTCCGGATGGGCAGCGGCAATCCAAACGGCTACGGACCGAGCTTCCTCCCTCGCCTGCTCAATGCTGACGCCGGGTTTCAGGCGCACGATGATGTCTAGGAACCTGGCGTTCCAGTCATCGGCAGCCCAGGTATTCAGGGCGCCCATCTGCAGGATCATGCTGAGAGGGACCCAGACGTCAAGAGCAACTCCACCCAGCGTGCCACGGAAATCCGGCGGAGCGACACCAACAATGGTGAGCATGTGCCCGTTGATGCGAACAGCGCGCCCCACCACGCCAAGATCCTCGCCGAATTGAGTTCTCCACAACCGGTGACTGATGACAGCGATTGGGTGAGCCCCGGGATCATCGCGATCTTCTTGCGGCAGAAACATGCGGCCCAGAAAGGGCTGGACCCCGAGCACTGCAAAGAAGTTGGCCGAAACCACTTGCCCCAGGGCACGCTGTGGATGATCGGCCGAGCCGATGGTAAAAAAGGAAGTATGCGAGGCCACCACCCCCGAGGCCAGCGTCATGTGCTGCTGGAAAGCGCGGAATTCCGGATGGGTGCAGGTGCCCAGCCGGCCCCCGTCCGGGGCAATTCCGTCTAGCGCCACCAACTCCTGCGCGTTGCGAACGCCGGGGATCGGGCGAAGCAAGACAGTATCGATCCAACCAAACACTGTCGTACTGGCGGCAATCCCCAATCCGAGCGTAATCACGGCCACTGCCACGAAACCTGGGCTGTTGCGCAGAACTCGCCAGGCAAAACGCAGATCCCTCAGCATGTTGGCCATATCGTCCTCTTCGACAGTTGTGCCGCGCAACTTGGATGCCAGAGGTTAAGCTGCTGATTCGATTCGTCCAGTAAGGTCACAAGGTGTCCGGTTTCGGAACGGCAGATGCCAATAGCGAGACAGCAACTCTCCCCACACAGGCAGTTTGATCGCGCTGAAGATTTCTATGCAGCCAACCATCCGGCAAAGAACAAAAAGCTCAGTCTGTTAATGCTATGCCGGCGCCTCTCCTCATCGACCTGCCACTTTTCAGGCGACGACTTCGTTGAGAATCAGGTTCAGTCATCGCTCCGGTTCCGCCGCACCCTTGACACGATTGAGCAGCAAAGGCAGGTTGGCGCCGCCTTGCGTCCATGCGCCCTCAATCGCCTTAAGGTCCTTGCTGACCTTGCCTTCGAACTTGCCCGCCATCTGCTTTAACTCCATCGAGAGCGACGAACCGTTCCGCGTCACGACCGACACGGGCAGGCCTTTCGCGTTCTGATCGGGACTATCCATCGTGGCGGTGAGACCATCTTCTGTATTGGTAATGTGGAACACGATCCGCAGCTTCATCGTGCCCGCATCCAGTGTCCCCTCCCAGGTGCCATCGATGTCGGAAGGCTTGGCTGGCTTGTGCTCGGTCTTCAACGGAGCGGTTTGGCGCCTGAAGCTAAGCGGGAACGATTGCCCCTGCGACCAGGTCCCTTCTATCGCCGTCGCATCAGCGTTGACCTTAGCTTCGTAGGTGCCGTGGACCGAATCCACGGTGAAGCTCAGCATCGAGTCCTTCAGCGAAATCGAGGTTACTGGTATGCCGTTGGCACCCTGATCGACGCTGTCCAGCGTGGCCTTGAGATTGCCCTCATTTCCCTTGGCGATGTGTAGGACGAGGCGGAGTTCGGCGGGGCCAGCCTTGAGGGTTCCCTGCCAGTCACCAATAATATTCTGCGCGTGCACCGCGCACACCATAGAAAAAGCAAATGCCGTAAATAGGAATATGTTCTTCATGCCTTTCAATCTTCTTGGGCCTCTTATTGAGTTCCATTCTCAAACAGATAGTCTCATCGGTGTCGAATTCCTTGCAGGGATTTTGTCATCGACTCTTGACTCTCATTTACAATTCGCCGAAAAACCTGCGCGGATTCTCCACCAGGAATACTTCCACCTCCTTCTTGCTGAATCCGGATTTCAGGAGCTTGGGGACTGCGTCGGTCACCATGTAAGCGTATGTTCGCTTCGAGGCATCAGGATCGAGATAGGGCGGCTCTGCACCTTCAAACACTTTCTTTCCTTCCGCCCAATGCCAGTTGCAGTCTACCGAGATGAAAATCCGGTTGGCACAACCTGCATCCGAGAGAAAGCGCAGGAGAAAAACGAG
>JBGPHY010000399.1:0-5782 GCA_041484625.1 Terriglobia bacterium
CTGTTCGGTTTTCTTGGCGTTCTTGGTGTTCTTAGCGTTTCGCTCATCCGGCAGGAGGCTGAGGAAATGGAACCGCCAAGAACGCAAAGACCGCCAAGAGCAGGGGCTTTCGTGACTGCTGACGAAGTGGCCAAGGACATCGTTGATTCTGCTCTCAAAGTGCATCGAGTCTTGGGTCCCGGCCTGCTGGAATCCGCCTATCAGGCTTGCCTGGCTCATGAACTCCAAAGGCGTCGTCACGGCGTCGAATGTGAAGTGGCTCTTTCCCTGGAGTTTGAAGGGATGCCGATTGAAGTCGGCTATCGCATCGACATGCGAATCGACGGGTTGGTTCTGGTTGAAAACAAAACAGTCGAAAAGATACTTCCCATCCACCTCGCCCAATTGTTGACCTATCTAAAATTGAGTGGCTTGTCCTTGGGGCTGATCATCAACTGGAATGTAGTTCTGATACGCGACGGCATCCAGCGCGTGGTCCGAAATCATCCGGAGGGATGGTCAGGGGGGTAAGGACGAGGCGACTCGGTTGGCTAAGTCTGTTCGGTTTTCTTGGCGTTCTTGGTGTTCTTAGCGTTTCGCTCATCCGGCAGGAGGCTGAGGAAATGGAACCGCCAAGAACGCAAAGACCGCCAAGAGCAGGGGCTTTCGTGACTGCCAACGAGAAGCAGCTGTGGCTTGTCCTTGGGGCTGATCATCAACTGGAATGTAGTTCTGATACGCGCCGGCATTCAGCGCGTGGTCCGAAATCATCCGGAGGGATGGTCAGTGGGGTAAGGACGAGGCAACTCGGTTGGTTAAGTCTATTCGGTTTTCTTGGCGTTCTTGGTGTTCTTAGCGTTTCGCTTTTTTTGTCAGTGGGCTGTGCGGAAAGCGCCCGCGAGCACCTTCCGCACCTTTGCCAAAATAGATCGGACTGACCCGTCCGGCTATTCCAGCGGCACTCCTTCAAAGAATCCGCTGGTCCCCGATGTACTATAGACTCGCGACACCACCACCAGGGGCTGTGCATTGCGGGACGTCAATTCAACCGGCCCAAAATTCCCAGTCACTCCCAGGCTTTCCAGGATGTTCTGACTGGTATAGAACCCGTGTGTCGGGATCGTCACGCCATTAAGTTGGCCCTTCAGATTGCCTTGAGCATCGTGCATCACGATGTCCACCAGGGCCTCCTGTCCGCCGGTGTTGACTACTACCAGGCTGGATTTGAAGATACCCGTATTGGCAGTGGACCCTACCAGCAGGTGTCGAGCACCCTGAGTCTTGCTAACCGCAAAACCCGGATCGTTGGTGGTATTGTCGATTTCAGACACCCAGGCAATGATGGGCTGATTGGATTCGAGCTGCAGGTATCCTTCGAAATTCGCCACGCTGGAACTTCCCAGTAACTCCCGCACGACGTTGTTAATTTGGGTGAGTCCCTTGGGGGCCACCGTCACCGGCAGGGCACCCACTTCCTGACCGTCCTTGTTCATCAGCCGGACCATAACGGTGGCATCAAACGAAGTGACATTGTTGACCCCCAGGTTGGTGCGGAGATCCGCCGTGTCGACCACGTGAGGAATCACCTGGGTCAATGCTGCTTCAGCGTAATTGACCCCTTCAAAGAAGCCGCCGGACCGGTTCTTACTAGCGACTCGCGAAGCAGCTACCAGAGGATTGGAGTTGAGTGACGTGATCTCGATGGGCCCGTAATTTCCATTTACCCCCAGGCTCTGGAGCACATTGTCATAGGCCAGAATTCCGTTGGCGGGAATGGAAAGCGGATCGTGTGACTCGGCCAGGACTGAGCCATCAATGCCGTAGGCTTTCAACGCCACCTGGGCCGAGGTCGATCCCAGGTTCATGATGACCAGGGATGAACTGAAACTGGAGGTATTGGCTGCCGAGGGGATTAGGATCTGAGTGCTGCCGTTCTGTTTACTGATCAGCAGGCTGGGGTCGTTAGTGGAATTGTCGATTTGAGAGGCCCAGGCACTGATGGGCTGGTCGCTCTCCAGGTAAAGGTCTGCGTGGGTGTCATGCCCGACGGTACTGCTGGCAATGGAAGGAAGAACACTATTAATCTGGGTGAGACCCCTCGCTGGCACCTGGACGGTCGTTCCGGCAATCACCAGGCCGTCTTTCCCCACCACCGTAATATTGACGTTAGCTGCACTGTCGGTAAGACTGTCGATTCCGAGGTTGGTCCGGATATTACCGTTTTCAACCACGGAAGGCACAAAGATCGCGTTCGGAGAAGGCTGCGCCGGCTGGCTCACCCGGTCAGCGGTCTTAAACGTCAAGATGCCGGAAGTTGCCTGCACACCACCACTGGAAGCAAGAATCTGATAGCGATAGACAGTCGAAGGGGGAAGACCCGAAATCGTAACGCTATGGTCAGTTATCGGATCCGTTTGGGCCAGGCTGCCGTTCATTGTGCTCCCTGACCCGAATTGTATGATTCCGCTCGCCGATTTGTTAGTCGACCAGGTGATTCTGACCGCAGAACTGGTAACATGGCTCACCGTGATCTGGATAATCCTCAGGCTGGCATTGGGATCGCCGTCTGTGGTCTTGAAGCTGGAGATGGCCGAACGGGATTCGTTACCGGAAAGATCCGTGGCCACAACCCGGAAGAAATAAGTTGTCAACGTTGAGAGGCCACTCAATCTAAGGTTATTGGAAGTGGCTGCATCGTTGGTGAGCCCTGTGGCGCTCCCCAGGCTCTGGGTTGTCCCGTACTCGACCTGGGCATAAGCCTCTTCATTCGTAGTAAACGATACGAATGCGGTAGATCCGGTGATGTTCCCGACAGCCACCTTGGAGATAACTGGGGGCGTGGTGTCGTTTCCGGATCCATTGACAACCGTACTGACTTCAGCGGAGATATCCCCGGGGTCTAACTGCTTGTCATACCCGTTGACGGCGAAGTAGTACTTCTTGCCGGCTTCCAGTTCGAGAGTCAGTTGAGTCGCAGAGGTATTCTGAGAATTGGTGTAGGTCCTGGAAGACAACCCCCAGTTAACCGTATACCCTCCCAGTCGAGAATCCTGGATCGGGTCCCATGCAACGGTCACGCTCCCGGTTGCAGCAAGAGTAACTCCACAGAAAATCAGTAGGATAACTGTAATTCCACAGCTTTGGATATAGTTTCTCTGGTTCTTACTCATGTATGATTCCCTCTCCCTAAGCTCCATAGTCTTTCCTCGAAGCTGGAGAAAGCAACCGTCCTACCATCCATTCAAATCCACAAAAGTTGTTCTCGCCCAGAGCCCTGTTTCTAATTGTTTATTTTTGTGTAGATTACGGAGACTTCAGGAGGGACCAGGGAACAAGTCTGGAAAGGTCGTTGTTCTGTTCCTGGCGCATGTCACAGTTCTGTTCTTTGCTACTCAAGCATGTTCCCCCGAATTCAGCAAAAACCCGTTTGTTCATAAAAGAACCTGCAAGGAAGATCACAATAGTTATTTTGAGAGTTTTTGTTCCCTCTTAGATTATTGACCATACTTTGATATCGTTCGGGAAGTTCTGCCAGATTCCGCAATTTCGTAATGATTCCGCAGCCTCCTGCGGGATGAGCAAAACGCTAAGAACACCAAGAACGCCAAGAAAACCGAACAGACTTAACCATCCGAGTTGCCTCGTCCTTACCCCGCTGACAGTTCCTCCGGATGATTCGGACCACGCGCTGGATGCCGTCGCGTATCAGAACTACATTCCAGTTGATGATCAGCCCCAAGGACAAGCCACAGCTACTTCTCGTCGGCAGTCACGAAAGCTCCTGCTCTTGGCGGTCTTTGCGTTCTTGGCGGTTCCATTTCCTCTGGTTATTCCCCCTTACGCAAAGTGGGTCAGGAGGTTGTCCCGGGGATTGTCTCGAGGGGCCCGGCCCCAATCCAATCTGTGGATTCCGTGTTAATCCGTGTCCAACAGCTTTTCTCTGTGCGCTCCGTCCCTTTTTTGGTCCTCCTGAGAAACGAAAAGGCAACTGTCCTGTCGGGACGGTTGCCTCTGTTTTCCAAGGAACAATGTGCATGCAGGAGCTATTTTCCGATGCGAATCTGTCCTGGCGGTGGCAATTTGATCCTGAAATCAATCCCATTGCCCTCGACGCCGCTGACTGTAACTACCGTCGGTCCGCTGGGAGTATTGGCGGGGACCGTTATAGTAATCGAGGTATCACTCCACGCCGTCACGGCGGCGTCCCAAACGGCATCAGCAGCCATTCTTTCAGGTCGCGATAGGTAAACAGATTTAACCGCAACATGGAAGCCAGATTGGAGAACGACCGGGACGCATGCGCCAAGTGCTGCAGCCAACGAAGCAGCAGCAAGGCAATCAGAGCCGTCCCAATCTGAATGCGCAAGGCATTTTCGGTCGTGCCGATAAAGGTTTTGACCTTGAGGTTCTGCTTCAGCGTTTTGAAAAAGATCTCGATCTGCCAACGATCTTTGTAAATGGCGGCAATGGTGGAGGCCGCGAAGTCCCGGTGATTGGTGAGCAGGACAATTTCTTGCCGATTCTCCTCATCCCAGACCACTACCCGTCGCAACCAATAGGGGCACTTCTCTTCCGCCTTCGGACCGGTAAGCTGGATGATTGGGTCGCAGAGAAGGTTGGGATCGCCCGGGAGGGGACGTTCTTCAATAACCACGGCATGAACCCTACCGCCGCAAAAGCGCGGCGGCGGGTACGCTGGATGTGGCGTCACGGTCAGCTACCACCCTCCCTCCGTCTAGTTCTTCTCCGGCTTCTTCAAAACCAGTCGTCGGAGCGTCGTTTGTGATGTTCGTTTTCGCCGCTCTCCGCTCGGGTCTTATCCCGGTGACAATCCAATCGGTGTATATTGCCCCGTTCTTTAGGATAGCCCGAGGCTTGTTGGTATTAAAAATATTTATAGATCCTCTTTTCTCAATATAGAGGGACCAGGTCGGCCATTTCCCCTGGATCCAACTTCTCAGCCAGCGCCTCCACAACAGCTACTGCCAAGCCCTCAACCGTAGGAGCCTCAAAGATGACTCGCAGGGGGATTTCCATCTGGAATTTCTTCCGTACACGAGACACCACCTGTGTTGCCAGCAGGGAGTGTCCACCCAGGTCAAAGAAATCATCTCGGATACCTACGCGCTCCACCTTTAGAACTTCACACCAAATCCCCGCCAGCAACTCTTCCACTGGCGTGCGGGGAGCTGTGTAAATGTTTTCCAGCTCGGGGCGACTCTGGTCTGGAGCCGGCAACGCCTTACGGTCTATTTTGCCGCTTGGTCTCAGCGGCAGCCGTTCCAGCTCCATATAAGTCGATGGGACCATGTGGTCAGGAAGTTTCGACCGCAGATAGTTGCGTAACTCGGTGGCTGTCGGCCCCGGTTTCGATGCACCCACCACATAAGCGACGAGCCGACGATAGTCTCCCGCTCCCTGCACTGTTACCACCGTTGCCCGGACCTCCGGATGACCTCCTAACACGGTTTCGATCTCTCCGAGTTCAATTCGAAAGCCCCGCAGCTTCACCTGGTCGTCCAACCGTCCCAGAAACTCGATGTTCCCATCGGCTCGGTAGCGGGCCAAATCCCCGCTCCTGTAAAGCCGAGCCTCAGGATCATAGCCGAAAGGATTGGGGATGAACTTCTCGGCCGTCAACTCTGGTTGGTTCAGGTACCCCCTCGCCAGACATGGCCCGCCAATGTACAGCGTACCCGCGGCTCCCGCTGGTACGGGTTGGTGGCTATCATCCAGGATGAAAACCTTGACGTTGCCGATGGGCCTGCCGATCGGAGGCAGTTCCGGCCATTGTCCGGCAGGA
>JBGPHY010000400.1:0-5765 GCA_041484625.1 Terriglobia bacterium
ATCGGGTTGGACTGGAAACCATGGGTATCAATCCTGCCTGGGTTGGTTACCTCAATTACTGTGCCCAGTGCGGCCTTGGACAGTACGACCTCTCTAAGATCGAGATCCGCGGGACTCGACTCGCCAGTGTCTCGAGGAAATACCAGCTGCACCAGGACATCGAACGCGAACTCCAGTGGATGGGTCCCATGACGGAGCTTCCGCCCAAGTTGGGATGAGAAGGAGACGCAGGGATTAGCCGAGGCCCCAAAGGGTCTTCCAGCAAAGGAACCATGGACGAGGACCGAATCATTTCAGGAGCGGCCCAGGAAGAAGAGCAGAATTTTGAACTCAGCCTCCGTCCCAAGCTCCTTCGCGAATACATTGGGCAGCAGCAGGTCAAGGATAACCTGGAAATTGCCATTTCAGCGGCCAAGTCCCGGGGCGAGGCTCTGGATCATGTTCTGCTTTATGGCCCGCCGGGTTTGGGAAAAACCACCTTGGCTGCGGTGATTGCCAACGAGTTGGGGGCAGGCCTCAAGATGACCTCTGGCCCGGTCATTCAGATTAAGGGTGACCTGACCGCTGTCCTGACCAATCTCAAGGAGAAGGACGTCCTCTTCATCGACGAGATCCACCGCCTGCAGCCTCAGATCGAGGAGATCCTCTACCCCGCCATGGAAGACTACAAGTTGGATCTGATGATTGGGCAGGGGCCAAGTGCGCGCAGCATGACCCTGCGTCTTCCCCCCTTTACCCTCATTGGTGCCACCACCCGCGCGGGGCTCATCACTGCCCCATTGCGTTCCCGATTTGGAATCGTGCACCGACTCGGTTTCTACACCGAGCAGGAACTCAGTATCATTGTGAAGAGGTCCGCGGACATCCTGCAGATCGCGGTTGATCAGGACGGCGCGGATGAGATTGCACAGCGCTCCCGAGGTACTCCCCGGGTGGCTAATCGCCTGTTGCGGAGGGTTCGAGACTACGCCCAGGTCAAGGCCGATGGGGCCATCACCTGCGCGGTGGCCCAAAAGTGCCTGGCCATGCTGGCCATCGACGAACACGGGTTTGACGAAATGGATAAGCGTCTGCTCCGGACCATCATCGACAAGTTCTCGGGCGGGCCGGTGGGAGTCGGAACCATCGCCGCCGCCGTTAGCGAGGAGGTCGATGCCATTGAAGATATTTATGAGCCGTTTCTCATCCAGAAGGGTTTCCTGCAGAGAACTCCTCGCGGGCGAGTGGCCACCCGGTTGGCCTACCGGCTCTTTGGACTCCCTCACCATCCCAGCCAGATGGAACTTCTATGATTGTCCAGTTTTGGTAGCCACTGTAACTGCGCTCTTGGCAGTAGCCGTGGGTATTTGTGACCCCTTGAAAAGCCCACGATTGATTCAAGAAGCGGATCAATCGCGGCTACCCGGACCATTCTCATCCGAGGTGGTGAACTTGAATAAGGTCGTGTTGCACTCTTATGACATGGAGGCAGCCTTAGACGGCCTCCCATTTTGCGCATGGTTTGCCATACGGACATAGTATTCCTGGGATTGGGATCCAACGTCGGCGACAAGAAGGCGAATCTACAGGAAGCGTTGCGGCACCTGGTCGAGGCTGGCCAACGAGTTATCCAGTCCTCATCCCTCTACCAGACCGAACCGGTGGATTTCATCCGACAGGACTGGTTTCTCAATCTGGTCATTCGGTTAGAGACTGGCCTGTCGCCTCTGGCCCTCCTGGATCTCTGCCAGGAAATTGAGACCGCCCTGGGGCGAGACCGGACTCTCCCGAAAGGCCCCCGCACTATCGATCTGGATATCTTGTTTTATGGCGACTCCATTATCAGTGAACCCGGACTGCAGATTCCGCATCCAAGATTACATTTGCGGCGATTTGTCCTGGTGCCATTGTCAGAAATGACCCCGGATTGGGTTCATCCGGTCCTGGGTCAATCCGTGGCGGACCTTCTGATCCAATGCCCCGACCAAGCCGAGGTGGTTCCCTGGGTTGAAAGTCTGGGACCAATTGCATATAATGGCAAGAGTGAATAGTGTTGGCCTCGGTGCAGGATGGCGAGAATTGTCTGTGAGATTGAAAGGATGAAGGGCTAAACAATGAAGAAGCGATTCTGGGTTTTTGGAAAAGAGCTGCAGGAAGCAGCAACGATTGGGGCTGCTGGGGAGGCCGACCTACCCGTAGTGGATCCTGACACCCCGCGCCGCAAGAGCGCTGCACGGGAATGGCTCGAGAGCCTGGTCTTCAGTCTGATCTTTGTCTTCTTTTTCACCAGCTTTATAGCCCAAGCGACCCAGGTCCCGACGGAATCAATGAAACCCACCATCCTGGTGGGGGATCATTTCTTCCTCGACAAGTTCGCATTCCCGGCCAATTACCCGGATTTCATGTCCAGGGTCTTTCCCGGCCGGACCATCAGACGGGGCGACATCGTAGCCTTCAAGTCCCCGGAGAATCCGAAGGTTCCTTTTATCAAACGCGTCATCGGCCTTCCCGGCGATACCCTGGAGATTCGAGATAAGGTTGTGTACGTCAATGGTCAAAGGCTGGAAGAACCCTACAAGTATCTCCTGGACCCGAATGTGTACGAACGCGGATCCGGCATCCCGCATGATTATCTGGTGCGGGACAACTACGGTCCCATCAAGATTCCCTTCGACGCCTATTTCATGATGGGAGACAACCGCGACAACAGCAATGACAGCCGCTATTGGGGGTTTGTGAAATCCGGTTACATCATCGGTAAGCCTCTCTTCATTTACTGGTCCTACGAAGCCGATCCTTATGATCCTCGTCCCAAGGGTGTGCTCGAGTACGCCAAGGAGTACGGCTCAGTCGCCCTGAATTTCTTCACTCGCACTCGCTGGTCGAGGACCGGGAAGATCCTGAAATAGGGCGGACCATAAGCACTCCAGTCCTTAAACCTTCGGCGCTGCGCTGTTCGGGCGGCACAGGTGCCAGAACCTACCTGCCCTTCATCAACTCCGGGTATTCAGGCTCGTTACGGATACTTTCCAAATCAATATCCCGCTTGACCCATTCGAAGTTGGCATAGCCTGGGGATACACTTCCAGGGCCGTACGCAACGTCACCTCGTAGTTCTCCTTTTCCCCCAGCCGGCCATAGGCAATCTGCAGATCTCCGTAAGTTGAAATCAATAGGGATATCTAGGGGACGACTCGGCTACCTTGGCTAGGCGATAGTTCAGGGCCCGGCCTAGAGCCTGGCCGGTGTAGGACTTAGCGACTTCGGCCAACTGTTCCGGCGTCCCTTGCGCCACGATCCGGCCTCCGGCGTCTCCGCCTTCTGGACCGAGATCGATAATCCAGTCCGCCGTCTTGATCACGTCAATGTTGTGCTCGATGATGATGACTGTGTTGCCCAGATCAGTGAGACGGTTCAACACTTCCAGTAGCTTTTTCACGTCGTCAAAATGTAAGCCGGTGGTGGGCTCATCGAGGATGTAAACGGTCTTCTCCGTGGCCTGGCGACTGAGTTCCTTGGCCAGTTTGATCCGCTGGGCTTCCCCCCCCGAGAGCGTCGTGGCCGACTGGCCCAGATGGATATATCCGAGACCGACATCGATCAGCGTCTGGAGTTTCACCCGGATCAGCGGAATGTTTTCCAGGAGTTGAAAGGCCTCGCTCACCGTCGTTTCCAGCAGGTCGGCGATGGAGCACCCCATGTACTTGACCGAAAGGGTCTCCCGGTTGTAGCGGTGGCCGCGGCACATCTCGCATTCCACGTAGACGTCAGGGAGGAAATTCATCTCGATCCGTCGCAGACCGTTCTTTTGGCAGGCTTCGCAGCGTCCTTCCTTGACGTTGAAACTGAACCGGCCGGCTTTGTAGCCCCGCTCTCGCGATTCCGGTAGAGACGCATAGAGGTCTCGAATGGCGGTGAACAGGCCGGTGTAGGTAGCGGGGTTGGAGCGTGGAGTCCTGCCAATGGGAGACTGATCGATTTCAATGACCTTGTCGATGAAATCAAGCCCTTCGATTTCCCGGTGCCGGCCGGGTTCGTCCAAAGCCCGATAGAGTCTGCGGGCCAGTGCCCGGTAGAGGATATCCGTGACGAGAGACGATTTACCTGACCCGGAAACTCCGGTCACCACGGTCAACAGGCCCAGCGGGAAAGCCACATCCAAGTTCTTCAGGTTGTTGTGCCGCGCTCCGCGAATGACAAGGGATTTACCGTTGGGCTTTCTGCGGAGTTCCGGCACCGGGATGGTGAGTTCTCCTGAGATATACCGCCCGGTCAAGGAGTGGGGATTTCGCGCGATCTCCCGGGCGGTTCCTGTGGCGATCAATTCCCCGCCGGCCTTCCCGGCTCCCGGTCCCAGATCCACTACAAAATCGGACCGGCGGATGGTGTCCTCGTCGTGTTCGACCACCAGGACGGTATTACCGAGGTCCCGCAACTGTTCCAGCATGGACAACAGGCGCTGATTGTCACGGTTGTGAAGACCGATGGACGGTTCATCCAATACGTAGAGCACACCCCGCAGCCGCGATCCGATTTGGGTGGCCAGGCGAATTCGCTGGCCTTCCCCGCCTGACAGGGTGGAAGCCGAGCGATCCAGGCTCAGATAATTCAACCCCACAGCTTGCAGAAACTCCAGGCGATCGATGATCTCTTGCAGGATCCGCCCGGCGATCCGACCCTCTCGCTCGTTCAGCCGGATTTCTCGCGCTACCGCCAGGGTCTCATTGATAGGCAGAGCCGTCAACTCGGCTATGGATAGCTCCGCCACCTTGATGGAGAGGCTTTCCGGGCGCAGTCGTTTTCCTTCACAGGCCGGGCAGGGCCGACTGGTCATGAAGTTCTCATAGCTTCCGTTTTCGCTTCCTTCTGAGTGGCACTCCTCCTCCACCATCTTCAGAAGACCTCTCTTCAACTCCCGACAATGGGGGAATCCCTGCCAGATGGCCGACTGAACCTTGGGCGGAATCGCCTCGAAAGGCTGAGCCAGGTCCACTTCGAAGTGCCGGGCTACGTGATCGAGGTAATGCCGCACGGTAAAGGGCAGACCCGTGCTCCAGGGGGCGAGTCCGTCGGAGAGGATGGATTTGGTGGTGTCGGGGAAAATCCGGCTGGGGTCCCAATCGAACTTGTAGCCCAGGCCAGCGCACTCCGGACAGGCCCCGTATCGGCTATTGAAGGAAAAGGTCCGGGGTTCAATAGCCGGAATGGACAGCCCGCAGTCCACACAGGCCAGTTTCTCCGAATAGAGGCGTTCCTCCCCGTTGACTATGGCCACCAGCACGACCCCCTTCGCCAGCTTCATCGCCACCTCGATAGCGGTCTCCAGCCGTTTCTCAATCCCGGGCTTGATAAGGAGACGATCCACTACGACCTCAATGGTGTGATTGCGGGTTTTGTCCAGGCGTATGTCTTCGTCGAGACCACGCAGGACCGTATCGATCCGGGCCCTCACAAAGCCTTCTTTAGCCAGATCCTCCAACTGTTTCCTGAACTCGCCTTTTCGCCCTCGGACAAGCGGGGCCAAAATCATGATACGTTCCCCGTCAGGCAGGGCCTTCACGCTTTCCAGAATCTGCTTGGTGGATTGCTTGGCAATTAGGCGCCCGCACTTCGGGCAGTGGGGAATTCCGACAGAAGAATAGAACAGCCGGAGATAGTCGTAAATCTCAGTGATGGTCCCGACGGTGGACCGGGGACTGCGACTAGTGGTCTTCTGTTCAATAGAAATTGCGGGGCTCAGTCCTTCGATGGAATCTACCTCGGGTCGTTCCATCTGGTCGAGGAAT
>JBGPHY010000401.1:0-5762 GCA_041484625.1 Terriglobia bacterium
AGAGGCTCCCCGGGGCGAGTTAGGCTACTACATCGTGAGCGACGGGAGTGCCAATCCCTATCGAGTGAAAGTCAAGTCGCCTTGCTTTACCGTGCTCAGCGCCTTGCCGGCCATGTCAAAGGGAGCATTGATCGCCGACATTATTGCCATTCTGGGAAGCATCGACATTGTTTTAGGGGAGATCGACAGGTAAGGATGAGTTTCCATGGAAGCGATCTTTAGCTGGTTGTCCGGCGGCATTTCAAGCTATCAGAATCTCCCGGTGTTTTTGCAGTACCTCATCCCCATGGTACTGGCCTGTCTTGTGTGCCTGGTCGTGGCGTTGGTATTCGTTCTGGCGGCTAACTGGGGAGAGCGTAAAGTTGCTGCACACATGCAGGACCGGTTGGGCCCTATGCGCGTGGGGGGATGGCACGGTTGGGCCCAATCCTTCGCCGATGGGATCAAACTACTCTTGAAGGAAGACATCATCCCCGGGGAGGCCGACCGATTGTTGTTTCGGATTGCCCCCATACTCGTCTTCGTGGGAGGGTTCGCGGCTTGGGCCGTGATTCCCTTCAGCCAGGGCTTCATCGTCACCGATTTGAACATCGGAATCTTATATGCCGTGTCCATCACATCCTTGGGTGTTGTCGGCATCATCATGGCTGGCTGGGCTTCGAACAACAAATATGCCCTGTACGGCGGGATGCGCGCCGCTGCCCAGATTATCAGTTACGAAATCCCGACGGTGATGGCCATCCTGGTGGTTATCATTCACGTGGGCAGCCTGAGCATGCAGGACATCGTGCACGCGCAAGAGGGCGGGATTTGGAACTGGTTTCTCTTCCGCAATCCGTTCACTTTTGTGGCTTTCTTTATTTATTTTCTGGCCTCTCTAGCCGAAGTCAACCGGACACCGTTCGACATTCCGGAGGCTGAGTCTGAGCTGGTGGCTGGCTACCACACCGAGTACAGCGGAATGCGGTTTGCTTTTTTTTACCTGGCAGAATATGCCAATATGCTGCTGGTCAGCTGTATCGGGGCCACGCTTTTCCTGGGAGGGTGGAGCGGAGTTCTCTCTAAACCCGTACTACCTGGGGCAATGATTTTCATGACCAAAGCCCTGGCCCTGGTGTTTGTGCAGTTCTGGTTGCGCTGGACGCTGCCTCGGCTTCGGGTAGACCAGTTGCTCCACATGTGCTGGAAGGTTCTCCTCCCCATTTCCTTTCTCCTGGTCTTGGGTTCCGGGTGGCTGGCGGTGAAGTGAAATTGACATTGTCACAGAGAGGATGTTTGGAAGAGTCATTCAATCTCAGGGCAGCACTGAGTGGGGGTGACTACGATTAGCGCTAGTTGGCAACCAGTCTTACAGTAAAGGGTTTTCTACGGAGTCTGACAATGAAGCGGTACTTCCAAGATATATTCGATTCGGTCTGGACAGTCCTCTTGGGAATGAAAGTGACCATCAAGCACTTCTTTGGGCGGAATAAGACCCTGCAATACCCCAAGGAGCGCTGGACCTTGCCGGAACGATCCAGGATGCGTCTGTTCAATAAAATTGAAGATTGCATCGGATGTGGTCAGTGCGTGCGGGCTTGTCCGGTGAATTGTATTTACATGACGACAGAGAAGCGCGGCAAGGAGGAACTGCCGATTTTTGCCTCCGATGGAACTCCGATCAAGCTGCGAGTGCCGCAGTTTGATATTGACATGTCGCTCTGTTGCTACTGCAACCTTTGCACATATCCATGTCCCACGCATTGCCTGGTGATGACGCAGGATTACGAATTTGCCGTTTACAACAAGCAGGATTTTCTCTATCGGTTCGCCATAGACAAGCCGCTGGCCCCACCCAAGCCGGCTCATCCTGCCGCGCATCCGGCGCCGGCCAAATGAGTACGGAAGGCTTAGGAGTTCTTCGGATAAGCACTTAGGAAGGTGCCAACCGACGTCGATACCCGAGTAGGGAAGTAGTACCTCATACTTGAAATCCTCCTTTCCAGCCTTTTCAGTGAGGCGGGCAGAGGTGAGTATTATGACCACCGCAGATATTGTTTTCGTGGTAGTTGCATTAATCACCGTGGGATCGGCCGCCGTGGTCGTTCTCTCATCCAGCTTGATCTATTCGGCTTTTTCCCTGCTGTTCACTTTTTTCGGAGTGGCCATTATTTACGTGTTCCTGGGGGCTGATTTTCTGGCGGCCACCCAGGTGTTGATCTATGTGGGAGGAATCCTGGTGCTGGTTTTGTTCGGGGTGATGCTGACCCATCGTCTTTACAACTTGAATCTCAAGACTGAGACAATCCAGGTGATTCCCGGCATGTTGATCTCCTTGGCGGTTTTTGTTTCTCTGGCTCTGGCAGCGACGCAGACCCGATGGCACGTCGTCAGCAGCAAGCCTCGGGCACCAACGACGGAAACTATCGGGACCCTCTTCATGACGACTTATCTCCTGCCCTTCGAAGTAGCCTCAGTGCTCCTGCTCGTAGCCCTGATTGGAGCGGCAATGTTAGTGCGGAGGAGGACGGATCTTTGATTACGCTCGAACATTATCTGCTGGTCAGTGCGGCACTGTTCTCTCTGGGGATTTTTGGTGTCTTGACACGTAAGAATGCGATCAATGTGTTAATGGGCATCGAGCTCATATTGAATTCGGCTAATATCAATCTGGTTGCCTTCTCCCGTTACAGTTCTGCCGACATCGACGGACAGATCTTTGCGATCCTGGTCATTGTAGTGGCGGCTGCAGAGGTCGCAGTCGCGCTGGCCCTCGTATTAAACATGTACCGCCTGCTCAAATCGGTGAATCTGGATCAAGCTGACACGTTGAAGAGGTAAAACCGCCCATGTTCCTGGATAACCTGCAGAGTCTGCGCTATTTCCTCCCTGAGCTGACGCTGCTCTCGGCGGCCCTGATGGTCATCCTCTCCGACATAACGCTAAAATCGCATCGGCGATTCGTCAATCCTGCACTGACATTGCTGGCGATGATACTGGCCGGCTACTTTGCATTAGTGGACTCCGTTCCGGAGGGGACCCTGTTTCAAGGCATGTTGGCCCTTGACAACTTTTCCCAATTCTTCAAGTTGCTGCTGCTGATTGCCGGTTTTCTGGTGGTGTTGTCTTCACTCGATTCGGTTGAGCTTTCGGTGGTGCACCAAGGTGAATTGTTCGTCCTCCTATTGGTGGTGACGGCCGGCATGATTCTGCTGACGAATTCCACCAACCTGGCGATGTTGTATCTCTCGCTCGAGTTAGTGTCTTTGTCTTCCTACATCATGGTGGGGTATTTGCGCAGTGATCGTCTCTCCAATGAGGCTGGGCTGAAATACATCCTTTATGGCGCAGTCTCCACCGGGGCTATGCTGTACGGTTTTTCTCTTCTGTACGGTATGACTGGAACCCTGGACTTATACGCTATCCGAGACACTTTTCTCAGTCAGGGAATTGAGCCGTTTGGTCACTTTACGATACTGCTGTCCCTGATTCTTATCCTGGCAGGCTTTGGGTTCAAGACCGCCTCGGTTCCATTTCATTTCTGGTGCCCCGACGTTTATGCCGGGGCCCCCACACCTGTCACGGCGTTTCTCTCAGTGGCCCCCAAGGCGGCCGGCTTCGGAATTCTCGCCCGTTTCTTTTTCAGTGGCCTGTCTCAGACCTCAGGGGCGCAATGGGGAATGGTGCATGGGTTGAACTGGCCGGCTATCCTGATCGCCATCTCCGTCATGACCATGACGCTTGGAAATGTGGCGGCTTTGACTCAAAACAACCTGAAACGAATGCTGGCGTACTCCAGCATTGCTCACGCGGGATATATCATGATGGGGGCAGTGGTGCTCAGCGGAGAAGGGCAGAGGGCCATGCTGGTGTACTTGTTTGTCTACCTGTTCATGAACCTCGGGGCCTTCCTGGTGGTAACTGTCATTTATAACAGCGACCGGACCTTCGAAATCGACGGTTACAACGGGTTGTTCAGACGATCCCCCTTTCTGGCCGTGGCCATGAGTGTTTTCCTGCTCTCATTGATCGGGATTCCGCCGTTTTCAGGTTTCCTTGGGAAGCTGTACGTGTTTGGAGCGGTGATCAACCAAGGCTTGATCTGGTTTGCTGTGGTGGGGGGGATCAACGCAACCGTGGCTGCCTATTACTACATGCGTGTGATGAAGGCCATCCTGGTCGAGGAGACCAATGGGAATAGTTCGCCCCTGACAATCTCTCTGTTGAACCGGGCCTTGCTGGTGGTTCTTCTCGTCCCCAACATCCTCCTGATTGTCTTTTGGAACCCTGTCAATCGATGGACTGCGGCCTCGGCAAGGCTGTTCAGCGGTCTCTGATCTCCCCAGCGAGTGGTCGAACTGATTCACAGCGGGGTTGGCAATAAACTGCTCCTAATTCAGCATACCGTTTAATCCAAATCCACTTCAGAAGTTGTACCGTTCCCGCAAGACTCTTGCTCGATCGCGGCTCAATGGCAGACATACCCGGTCCATCCCTGTCAGGTAAATATCGAAAACTCCGCTTTCAGCGGGGACGATTTCTTTGATTTTGTTCAAATTGATGATAGTCGATCGATGCGAACGGAAAAAAACCTGTTCGTCGAGGACGTCTTCAATCTCCGCCAGCGTATAGCTACTCCAGTACTCACCACTCTGAGTCATTACGATGGTGACCCCCTGTTCGGAGCGGATGTAATAAATGTCAGCCGGATTCATCAGGAAAATCTTTTTCCCGCGACGCAATGGAATATGCGGGGGAGGCGACTTGGGCTTGCCGATGCTCTGAAGCAAGTCCTGAATTTTCTGGTAGTCGAATACTCCCTTTTTGTCGTTCTCCGTAATTTTTTCAATTGCCTGTCGTAGACGGATCTTGTCTATGGGTTTGAGCAGATAATCCACGGCGTTGACTTCAAACGCCTTCACGGCGTATTGATCATAGGCGGTTACAAAGATCACCCTCGGCTTTGGGTTCAGGGTGACGGCCCTCAACACCTCAAAACCGTTGAGGCCGGGCATCTGGATGTCTAAAAACACCAGGTCCGGCTTCTTGTCCTCGATTTTTTCCACGGCTTGAACACCGTCTTGCGCCTCATCCACGACCTCAATATCAGGGTAGGATTTCAGAAGTTTCTTAAGAGACATTCGAGATGCTTTTTCATCATCCACTATCAAAGCGCGAATCATGGAAACATTCTCCTCAATGGGTTCGGGGGCGGGTGGTGACCGGGGTCTGCCTGCCCGCGTGGACGGCCTGTATTCTTTCATGCGTCCACCGCAAAGCGTTCACCATATCGGGGTACGGCCGATCGGTGACATCCACCAGCCCGATGTTGTAGTTCTCCCCGTCAGAGCGTCCTGTATTAGGCTCGTCTACCCATTGGAACCAGTGGGTTCCAACAAGCATCGAGAGAGCAGCCGCGTTCTCCACGTAATACTGGTATGCTACACCCTTCTCCTTTTGATCCCGGACTTGTTTGAGTCCTGCAGACAATCCTCGTCCTGGCACTCCGAAGTGAAACTCACCAATGAGCATGGGGCGACCAATAATTCGATAGGTGCGTTCCAGCTGTTCCCGGGGAGGCAGATAGTCATATATGTTGACACTGAAGACATCAAAGATGCGTGAGGCCTCTAGCATCGGTTCCGGCACATCATGGCCCCCGAAGCGAATTCCCAGGTTCAGGTGATGCGGATCGTGGCGGCGAATGGCCTGCTCAATAACCTCCAGGTATTTCTGGTAGGCACGGTAGATGAAAGCCTTCCGCTTATCCGAACTGTCACCCG
>JBGPHY010000402.1:0-5762 GCA_041484625.1 Terriglobia bacterium
AGGAGCAACGACCAGAATATCTTTCAGCGTTATCGGGGCCTGCTCCCCTGTTTTGTCTGCCCAAGTTGCTCCACTGGCGAGCAGACTATTCACAAGCTCCTTGATCTTGGCTACCTCTTCCAGGGATTCACTTTGATTTCCATTGTGTTGGACGGGGATGTACCGCAGTCCCGTGCCGTCAAGAGGTGCGGTAGTGTTCAGTCGTTGATAGCGATTCTCAGGCCGAGCCGTGAGTCGGCTGTCATAAAAAAGCTCGGAGGTGAAAGCGCATACGTCAGGATGCAAACGCCAAGTCTCCTTAAGGAATAGCCCTTTCTCGGGTTCTATGGTGGCCCGCCCGTCGAGCATATGCGCTAAGGCCGACATATCCACGCCAGGCGGATGAACTCCCCGCTGAGGCTGGTCTAGTTGTTGCGGGTCGCCCAATAGGACTGCACTCTTTGCGGCTTGAGAAATTGCGAGCACATCAGCAAGCGACATTTGCCCAGCTTCATCCACGAAGAGCACCTCGACCGAGTTAGCCATATCGCTTCGTGCCCAAAGCCAGGGTGTCCCCGCCACAACATTTGCAGTCCTTGACCGAATCGCATCCAAAATCTCTTCGTTGTTGCCCACTTGTTTCACCATCCGGTCCGGACAGCCATCCGTATCATTCGCCTTCTGCACCGCGTTTAGCTGTATCTTGTCCGCCCTGGCGGCAGAGCAAGCGTATTGCAACAGATTGCTGATGACTTTGTGACTGACAGCTGTAATTCCGATTCGGTGGCCGCGTCGCACCAGTTCCGCAATCATTCTGGCCCCGGTGTAGCTCTTCCCCGATCCAGGCGGTCCTTGTACGGGGAGCACTGACGGTTGAGCGCAGAGCGAGTTTGTCTCTCGCCGGGCTGTTTCCGTCATTTCCCCGTGTCGGCCAAACATGTTTTCCAAGTTGGCGAGCGATATTCGAGGAGGCTGTCGCAACAGGAGGTCGCGGGCCACCTCAAAAGGGCCGGAGCCGGAAACTCCGTTCTCGGCGATCCACAAACCCAAGCGCATGAGACTGTCACGCTGTGCGTCTGCGCCAAGAACATTCTGCGGAACGAGTGCTGTGGGGTGTGGAACCTGCGAAGTCATGCCCCTTTTAATGTCGATGGTTCCATTGAAATCGTCTAGATCAACAACCGTGCCCGCACTGGCGCGTGTTTTTGGGTCATGGATCTGCAAGGCCCGGTCAATCGAATGGTCTTGGGCAGGGAAACTATATCGGTGAACGATCGATTTCTTGACCTGCCCGACTGGTCCAACATACCTGAGACCTCCCACGGCATTCTTGTCTTCCACCAACTCGTCTTCGGTCAGGTCGCATTGCCGGAAATATTCCCACCAGGCGGATTTGTCTTCACGGCGATGGTATTCGAGCATTTGGGAAATCAGCCACGTGGCTCGGTGGTTCGAACTCCACTCTGCTTCTTCGGCTGGCAACCCAGATGTAAGACGGTCCATGACGGCGCGGACCTGTTGGATTTGTGCCGAAAGCTCCTCTTTTTCCTCTGGCTGAAATGTCGGTCGCGGTAATGCCTTACCCGTCTCTGCCTCTAGCTCGCGTCTCCGGTCTTCAAGCCATGCGCGAAGCTGCCACGCGGAAAGGCAGTCGTCTCGATTGTAGGATTCGATGGACTGAAGAATATTTGCAGGAACGTCTCGCGGGTTTCCCAACGCGAGCGCCCCGGCAAGAGTCTGGATCGCCAGAACCGAGTCTCTCGCGGGGACGGCTCGTTTGAAATCGTAAAGCTGTTCAATCTTCTTGATAGAGTAGCTCTCGACCGATGCTCGAATGCCTTGCCTGACGATCCTGTAGAGATCGACGAAAACACGCGCCCTAAGCAGCTGGTCAACTTCATCGATGCAGATTCCGTGCTGCCCGGCCATGCGCTTGATCTGCGTCGGCTCGTAGGCAGCGTAATGGTAGACATGCATCCCCGGATGCTGTTGCCACCTTTCCATGACATGCGCAATGAACTTGCGGAATGCTTCCTTTTCATCTGTCCGGTCGAACGACCACACCGATTGATACGAGGGTCCTTTGTCCGCCTGCTCAGGGGCGGTGAGAATCCCAATCAGGTATTCAAGGCCCGTCTGGAATGCGAAGGGGTCTCCTTCTAAGTCGAGAAAGATATCGCCAGCCGACAGCGTAGGCAGGGCGGCCAGGCCTGTATTGGGTTCTTTCGGCTCCAGCAAATCGTAAACGAGATGGCCTTGCCTTCGCCCCGCGACCTGCAATTGTGCCTGGTTGTGAATCCGCGCAAGGGCGGTACTTCCGATGCCTTCGAGCTTCGCCTTGGGTCCCAAATCAAGTGCCGCCAAACTGGCGACCGTCGTGACGCCATTAGTAGACAAGACCTTGCGCTGGTTTCGTGTGGTGCCAGGCACCAGTGACAGGTGATCGTCCGTATGGCGGCGCTTGTCGCAGAGTGGGAACCACGAGCAGACGTCACAATGTTCGACGGGTTCCGGATAGCTATTCGGCTGCTGGCTGTATGCGACCTCGAAATCTCGCTTTACCTTTCTGAAATACGCGATGTACTGCTCCAGCTGATATTTCTGGGCCTCGGTCCCGCCCCCTAAAACCGCGTGCACGCAATCGGGCTGAATTCCCTGAATTTGTGAAAGCAGGTCTGCATAGAAGCAGAGTTGGACCAGCGCCCCTGCCTTTGTTGACAGCGCCAGCTTCGTTTCCAGAGGTTCATACGACCACGCGCCGAGCGAACTGGGTTTGGGAACGCGAATGAGAAAATCAGATCGCCCATGCCAAGGTCCATTCTGAAAGGTCGCTTGATAAACAATGCTGGCACCACGGCGAAGCACATCAACAGTCTGAGCAGCACCTTCTGCCCATGAAATGTCCGTTGGAATCTTTGCGACATCGAGGCCTCGGTCAACGGTGAGATGGCGGAGGTAGGCCTGTTCGTGCCGAGCGCCGAGTTCGCGGAGAACCTCGATACCGGGGTCGAGAAAATATGGCTTTTCGATTTGGCCTGCTGCGTCAGCGCGGTCAAGCGTTAGCAGGTGATGGCAAGCCAGGAAATTTGCGACGTCAGAAGCGGAGAACATAGACTCGACCGTACTGAAGCAGACTCTTTCAGTAAGTTATAAATGGTGTTTTAACACGTCGAAGACTACTTGAGGCAATGCGGACTACGCTGTGACGCGCAGTAGTCAAGCCTAAGTCCCCCAGCCGTCTGTGCGTTCGAGGGCAGATCGTAACAAGGATTCCGACCGACCGTGACCCGATACCATGGACAGAAGAGAAAAGGTCTCCAAAAGGAACTCTCGGCTGTCGAGGCCCATCTGAGAGCGATAGTGGGACCCTACGCGGTCATGGCAGCAAACCCGTTGCCCTCAGGATCGCGCCGCACTGCGGACAGCGTTGGCTGATTTGCTGATCCATGTAGAGGCCGAGCCTGTAACCTAGAATCGCCAGCCCAATAGCGATCAAGGGATTTTTCAGCGCCTTGGTTCCGAGGGCCGCGCCCGCTGCCGAAAACACCACTCGTCCACCAATCTGCTGAGCAACAGTTCGCTCGAAAACACCACAATTAGGACAAACTTCGTTCATAAGTTTTCTCCAACTGACACCTTTGCCGACGACTCTATTTCACGTCAGCCCTGAATCTCACGTGAACGGGCACCTTCGTTTTCTTAGAGGCGATAAAGTCAACCTCCTTTCCTTCCCTGGTTGTGAACTCAACCTCCATTGGCTTCTTAACAGTTTTGTGTGCTTCAAATTCAACTCTCTTCTTCATTACCTATCCTCCGTTCCCGTTGAGATGGATTGCCAACGGGGAAATTCTTCAAATTACGAGGCAGTTGGCACTCGCAACCGGGGTTGCAGGTCATGCTCAAGGCTCTGGAACGGCCTGATTCAAAACTATGCTGAAAGTGCAGAGATTGAAGGTGTCGGTGGCCCATCAGCCACTTCATGGTTTCTGCCGCGCCCCTAATGCCAGAGAGAGCAGTCACAAACGGAACAGCCGGAGCAAAATCCGGGTCATATCCTTCCATCTCTAGGCTCTGACGGTTAATGTGTCCGCAACGCGGTTTTCCTACTGCCTTTTGAAGTTCAGCCTTTTTGTCAGCGGGTGCGGCATCAACCTCAGCTTGAGTTATCGCTCCCGTCGGGTCGCTGGCGATGATTGCGGGATCTAATCCCGTTGCTGCGGCGAGGCCTTCGGCCCAATCCTTTTCATCGGGCGGAATTGTGAGCGCATTCAAGAGGCATAGCCCGTCGTTGTTTTTGCGCTTTACGATTACCTGACTTTGCAGACCACCTGCGCCCATATCGATCAATGTCTCGGGCCACAGCCGCTGCACTGAGTGCCGCGTTGTCACGTTATCCAGTCCCGTGATAATCAGGGGCGGAACCTCAAGCCCGTGGTCAAGCCAAATCTTGAACAACTCCCACTGGTCTGATCTCGCTGTGACATCGATGGCTGGTTGCAATAGTTCTTTTATGACGGCGGCTTTTGGCTTGCCGACAGATTCGCGGCCAACCGCCACATAAGACCAAATATTCTCTAAACGAAATGACTGGTTATCAATCGCCTGGAGCCTACCCACAATGGGAAGCCGATTCACCGCGTATGCCCAGCCGTTCGTGACCGCCCCACAACCTACAAGAAACGCGTCGAGCCAAAGAGGGGACGCAGGCAGGGGAGGCCCCGCTTCCAGTGTTCCGGGGAACGCAACTTCATGGTTGAAAACAGAGGTCTCCATGGACAACGTCAGAGGTTTGCCAAGGATGGCGAAGAATGCCGCTCCGACGCCGAAGCAAGTGGCGCACAATGCCCCCAGAGCGTTTGGGGTCTCAGGTGTCCAGCACAGCGTTGGGGTCATCGAGCCAGCAGTAGCTACCCGAGCGACCCATCCGCTCGAGTTGATCGTCGCCGACGGCAAGTCCGGGAAAATCTCTGTCCCCACATTTATGATTGCGTCGAAGGAACGGCTCGTTAATTTCTCCACAACTTCCACGGTGGCAGCCGGACCATGTATCCGCACTGCGAGGGATTCACAGGCTCGAGTTAGCTCGCCCGACCCTGACGCAACTAAGACGCTGATGTTTGAACAAAACCGAAGGCACTGGTTTACAGCGAAAAGGAAGGTCTCGCGTGCGTCAGGAAGTTCGCTAAACGGGGTTTCAAGCCGTACCAAAATCCTTTTTTCCGTGAATAGGTGAACGACAGACTCCTCTGAGTCCCCAGTGATCAATGCCCCAAGCCTCGCAGGGCGGCTAAATAAGTCTTCCTTCATTAGGCCCTCACTTGTTGGACACCATTCGCATCTGCGGTCCAGGCCTCAAACTGGCCCGTGGGATCAATTCTGATCCGCTCTCGCACCATATGGCGTGCGAGAGACCTGTAGTCACCATCTTCAAAAACGTACCAACCCCAGTCCAGATGGTCAGAATCGTCTCCGCCATTGCCAATGATCGCCGCGAGCATATCTGGGAACCGGACGCCGAGATTCCGGTCACTCCATGAGAGGACGGGAGGCACACCGCGCACATGGGTATGCACAACTCCTAGAAGGCACAGATTTCGGGGCTTCGCCCATCGTGTAATGACGCCGAACACTTCTGGCGATACGCTCCACCTCCCACGGAGTTCTTCCACGCCGATCCCGTGCGGCAGAACAACCGCCTGGATATGCGCCGTTGGCTCACGGCTACCAAGCCAAAAGGCCCCGGCTTCCCTCCCCGCCTGGCCCGTCGGTCGTACGGCATCGAG
>JBGPHY010000403.1:0-5760 GCA_041484625.1 Terriglobia bacterium
ACATTCCTGCAACAGGATCAGAAGAATTTCCTTCCCCGACGTGCTAGTAACTCAATCCAAAGCCGTAGGGATACAGCGGATCATAATTCGCGTCCCCGACATTGATTGGAATTTGGGCCATAGATCGTGGCCAGCTCATGGAGAGCTTCCCGGTGGGCTTGAAATTCCCGAAAAGAACATCCGCTACTCCCTGGCCCTCGGATCCCGGCAGCCAGGCGGCCACGAAAGCGTCGCACAGGTCCAGAACCTCGTTGATGATCATGGGGCGGCCTGAAACGAGGACCACCACCACGCGAATTCCTGCCTGTTTCATGTTGCGGATAGCTTCCACATCTTCTTTGGCAAGATGAAGATCTGTACGGTCTCCATCCATCTCGGCGTAGGGAGTCTCACCGACGACAACGATCCCTAGGTTGGCACCGGCAGCACGGGTCCCATCCTTCGAGAACGTCACCCTTGTATCCTTGGATACTGTGTTCTGGATGGCCTGCAGGATGGTAGTGCCTCCGACGGTGCTGTTCCCACTCTTGCCTTGCCAGGTAATGGTCCAGCCGCCATACTGGTTCCCAATGTCATCGGTGTTCTTTCCTCCCACGTGAATTCGGGCGAGTTGCGTGGAGATGGGCAGGGCCCGATTCTGGTTCTTGAGAAGGACCAGGGACTGTCGGACGCCCTCGCGGGCCACTTGACGATGGGCCGCCGAACCGAAGCTATTATATAGTGTCCGGTCGGCCAGAGGAGAACGGCTTTTGTCCATCAGGCCTAATGCGAACTTGACTCTCAGGATGCGACGGACGGCATCATCGATTCGCGCTATAGGGACTTTCTTCTCCTGGACCAATTCCTTCAAGGAATTGAAAAAGACGTCGTATTGGCGGGGCACCATGACCATGTCCATCCCAGCGTTGATGGACTGCTCGACGTCACTCTTATAGTCCCCCGGCAGTTCGTCAATCGCCGCATAGTCTGAAATGAGAAACCCTTCAAATCCCATTTCCTGTTTAAGGATTTCAGTCAATAGTCTCTTGCTGCCCGAACACTTCACGCCGTTCCAACTGCTGTAAGAGGGCATGATGGATCCCACCCCGGCCTTGATGGCGGAAATGTAACCCTGCAGGTGGATCTCTTTTAGTGTCTTCTCATCCAGCCGGGTGTCTCCGCGATCCAGTGGCCAGTTTTCATTGGATCCCTGCCCTTTGGGAGTGCCAGTTCCGTAGGCGGTACCCCCGTCGCCTGCGTAGTGCTTGGCACAGGCTAAGACATCCAGGGGATTGCTGAGATTCTTGCCCTGGAGTCCGCGAATGGCTGCCTCACCCAGCATTCTGGCCAGTTCTGGAGTCTCTCCGAACCCCTCGTAAGCACGTCCCCAGCGTTCATCGCGGGGGACAGTGACACAGGGGGCAAAGGCCCAGTTGGCGCCGGTGGCCCGAACCTCCTCGGCCGTAATCCGTGCCGACTTTTCAACCAACTCCGGATTGCGTGTGCATCCCAGCCCGATGTTGTGTGGGAAAATCACTGCGCCCAGCACATTGTTATGGCCATGCACGGCATCTACTCCGTATAGGATCGGGATGGCAAGCCGGGTTTTCAGCGCCTGGGACTGGTATCGATCCACCATGTCAGTCCAATCTTCCAGGCTGTTGGTTTTTGGGTCCGAGTCCCCTCCGCTCAGGAGAGAGCCGAGGAAGTACTTTTCAATGTCGTGAATGTCCTTGAGAGCCTCCTGATCAGCTTGCGTCATCTGCCCGATTTTCTCATCGAGGGTCATTTTGGCGAGCAAAGTATTCACCTGCCGGTCATAAGTGGACAGCCATCCGGGTGCTGGAGAACCAGCGCGGCTTTGAATCGGATGAGCAGTAAACGCCAGCACAGCAACCAAAGCCATCAGTCCGAATACAGCAAATACTCTCATAGGGGTTCTCCTTGGGAGGGGTATGTCGAGGATATGAAACAGTTAATTACGACAGAACTCAGCAGAAATCCCGTCGCGTACCTGCCATCATAATTTCTAGCGCAGTGATGAGTCAATTCGGAATCAAGTCCGGGAATCAGGTCCTAGATCCGGGGAAGAGCGCCGAACACGGTTATCAGCTATTTCTGCCGGGCATCAGGACCGATAAGAAGATGACAGGGAACCGGGCGCTTCCAGCACCCCACGGCGCCCTTTATATTTATTGACTGGGAACTCTCATCAAATGAGACTGTCGCGCGCTTCAACCAGCAGGATCGTACATCTTGTCATTCAGGGGATAGCTTTAGCGCTCGTGATCGCCTTCTGGGTGAAAATTGTCTTTGCGCTGGATCGTCACAAATCGTTCGGCCAATACGTACGACAGGTCTGGCAGACCCAGGATGGACTGCCACAGAACACGGTCACTGCTATTGCCCAAACTCCCGAGGGTTATTTGTGGCTGGGCACGCCCGCCGGCCTGGTTCGATTTGACGGCATACGATTCACCGTATTTGACAGGAAAAACACCCAGGAGATAAAGACTAATTCCATTACCTCTCTCCAGACCGGGAAAGATGGGAACCTTTGGATTGGTACAACCGGGGGGTTGGCTCGATGGAAGGATGGAGATTTCAGTCATTACGGTACCACAGACGGCCTGCCCAGTGAGAACTTGTCATGCCTACTGGCAAGTCGGGACGGTAGTCTCTGGATCGGTTCACGGGACCAAGGGGCCTTTCGGTTTCAGGAGGGCCGGGTCACCACCATAGTAGGCGCAGGTCAAGGCTTGACCAGCAACTGGGTAAATTCGCTTTTTGAGGGGCGTGACGGAAGCTTGTGGATCGGCACGGATTTGGGAATCAATCGCTTTAAGGACGGAAAGCTCTCATCCCTCACTATGAAGGATGGGCTATCCGACAATGACGCTATGTCGATCTATGAAGATAATACAGGGAGTCTCTGGCTGGGAACTGACGGAGGCGGGCTGGACCGGATCAAGAATGGGGTGATCACTGTCTTCAACGTGGAAGAGGGCTTGCTGGACAAAGACATCTGGGCGATTTGCATGGATCGGGATGGAAACCTGTGGCTGGGGACCGTAGGGGGTGGAATTGCCCGTTACCTGGATGGGAAAATCACCTCATTTACCACGACAGACGGTCTTTCCAGTGACTACATTCTCTCGCTCTTTGAAGACAGGGAAGGAAGCCTGTGGATTGGCACCCGCGGCGGGGGCCTCAATCGGCTGAAGGATGGAAGCATCACTGGCTATTCAAAAAAGGACGGAATGTCGAACGAAGACGTGAAATGCGTCTACGAAGGGCATGACGGTAGCCTATGGTTTGGTACCGAAGGAGGAGGTATTAACCGCCTTAACTCCGGTAAGTTCTCGTCCTTCTCGAGAAAGGATGGCTTCCTTAATGAAACCGTCTACACCGTTCTTGAAGATCGGGAAGGATCTCTCTGGACGGGTGCCGGAGAGAAAGGAGTCTGCCGCATCCAGAACGGGAGATTTAAGGCATTCACCTCATGGCCCAACCTGGCGGACCGGGACATGAGGACCATCCACCAGGGCCGAGATGGCAGCCTGTGGTTCGGATCTGACTCTGGACGGCTCACTCGGTGGAAGGATGGAAAGGCCAACAATCTGAGTTCTACGGAAATGCTCATGGGCGGCAGTATTCGGAGCATTCATGAGAGCAGTGATGGCAGCATGTGGATTGGTAGTGACCCCGGAGGCCTTCACCATCTTAAGGACGGCCGTTTCCAGTCGTTTTCGTCGAAGGACGGATTGACCAGAGATTCGGTATTGTGTCTCCTGAAGGACATCGACCAGACTCTTTGGATCGGAACGCGGAGCGGGCTGACGCAAATGAAGGATGGGCAATTTATCCGCTATACGGTGGATGACGGACTCTTCGAAGATGCAGTGTGTTCTATTCTGGAGGATGGAAACGGGAACCTGTGGATGAGTAGTTCCAGGGGTATCTTCCGCGTCAACAAGAAGGAGCTGGAGGACTTTGCACAGGGTAAGATCCCTCGCTTTACCTCCTATGCTTATGGCCCCGCCGATGGCATGCCCACCAGCGAATGTGCTTGTGAGAGCCAGCCGGCTGGTTGGAAGGGAAGGGATTCCCGGCTTTGGTTTGCTACCAGCAAGGGCGTGGTGGTCATCGATCCCGATCGTGTCCGGAGAATCGAGTCTGTCCCGACGGTGTATATCGAGCAAGTCAAAGTGGATAACCAGCTAATCAGAATACGCCCAAAGATAGAAGCCCCTCCCGGCCAAGGAAACGTCGAGATTCGCTACACCGCTCTGGGACTGCTGGCCCCGGAGAAGGCCCGTTTCAGATACCGCCTGGATGGCTACGACAAGGAATGGGTGGAAGCTCGGGGCCGACGGGTTGCCTATTACACCAATCTCCCACCAGGCAGCTACCATTTTCGGGTCATTGCTGTGAATGGCGACGGGGTGTGGAGTCCGACGGGAACAGGTACCGACCTGTACCTGGCTCCGCACTTCTATCAAACCAAGGCTTTCTATCTGGTATCCAGCATACTGTTCCTCCTATTGGGCCTGGGCATCCACCGTTTTCGTGTTCACCAGTTGAAAGCTCAAGAGAAACGGCTGGCCCTCCAAGTGGAGCGCCGCACCCATGAACTACAGGAGGAAATCAAAGTCCGACAGCGCACCGAAGTTGAACTGGAGGAATCGAGGGCGGCAGCCGAAACAGCCAGCCGAGCCAAAAGCGAATTCTTGGCCAACATGAGTCACGAGATCCGGACCCCTATGAACGGAGTCATCGGCATGACGGCACTCGTGCTGGAGAGTGAACTCAGCCCGGACCAGCGCGAGTGCTTGGAAGCAGTGAAGAACTCGGCAGACTCCCTGCTGTCTTTGCTGAACGACATCCTGGATTTTTCCAAGATCGAGGTTGGAAAGCTGGAATTCGATCCGATTGATTTTGACCTGCAGGATTGCCTGAATCACACCATGATGATGTTTGGCCTGAAAGCCCATCAAAAGGACCTGGAACTCATTTGCCACGTGCTTCCGGATGTGCCGGAAAGACTGTTTGGGGATCCCGGACGCTTGAGGCAGGTTCTCGTCAACCTGGTGGGGAACGCGATCAAGTTCACAGACAAAGGAGAAGTGGTTGTTAATGTCAGGAAGCTGAGCCATGAAACGGAAACCTGCCTCCTGCAGTTTTCCGTGAGGGACACGGGCATAGGCATCCCGATTGAGAAACAGCGTGCCATCTTCGATCCTTTCACTCAGGCCGACGGCTCCACCACTCGTAAATACGGAGGGACCGGGCTGGGCCTTTCCATTTCTGCCAAACTGGTAAAACTGATGGAGGGAGAAATCTGGCTCGAGAGCAATTCGGGAGAGGGGAGTACCTTCCATTTCACGGGCCGGTTTGCGCTGCCGAAGGGCCCAGAGTCCGAAGTTTCGGGCCCGGAGTGCCCCGGCCTCAAGGGAATGCGGGTCCTGGCGGTCGACGACAATGCCACGAACCGGCGGCTCTTAATTGATGCGTACATGACGAAACCCATTCATGCGCCGCAATTGCACGAAGCGATACGGAGAGTGATGGGGGACAAGTTCGGAGAAGGCCGGCCGGCCGGAATGGGGCCCCTGCCACTCACCCAACACTCGCTGCGGGAAAGTCGGCGCAACCTGGAGAAAGACCGGCAGTACCGAATCCTGCTGGCAGAAGACAACGCGGTCAACCAGACCCTGGCGATTCGCATTCTGGAGAAGCGAGGACACAAGGTGAAAGCCGTTGGCAACGGGAAAGAGGCTC
>JBGPHY010000404.1:0-5754 GCA_041484625.1 Terriglobia bacterium
CAGCAACCATTAGCACGAGCGTGGCAGAATCAGGGATCTTGAAGGCAAAGTGGGCTTTGAGGAAGTGAAGCACTGCACACATCACAAGACTGCTTGTGAATGGGCGCCAAAGTGCTAGGGCCAGATCGGAGATGTGCAGGTTGATTAAACGAAAGGGAATCATAAAGCTGGGAATGGCCAAAATGAATGACATGAGGGCGTAGGAAGAGGCAACTCCGTAAATACCCCATCGCAATCCCACCAAAAATGAAACGATCGTCAGCACACCTGCCACAACCCCCCAGCGAAGCATTAGATCTGTTCTTCCCTTGGCTTGATAAATGGTTCCGACTGTGGTTTCGACCGATTGGATCAAGCCCACTGGTACCAGAATTAACAGGAGCCTAGGGACAGGCGCCCATTGCGGTCCAAACAGGGTGGACACAAACAGTTCACGAGTGGCGAGTATACCCAATGCCAAAGGGAAAGAGAGGAATGCAATGGCACCGGTCACATTCAAATAGGCGCGTTGAAATCGTGAATCAGTGTCCTGGAGTCGCGAGTACACCGGGAACATGACTCTTCCCACCACAGCAGACAAAACCTGAATCGGGTAACACATGATCCGATATGCCAGGGAATAGAACCCCAAATCCCGAGGGCCGAAGTATTTCCCGATAAGGAAATTATCGGCGTTTCTCGCCAGATAGTTGAATATATTGGACCCAGTCAAATTCAGACCATAGTGACTGACGGTCTTGATATCCGAAATCCTGAAGCTGCCTGTCGGCGACCAAGAACACAGTCTGCAGAGCATAAAGGAACTAATTGAGGTGGCAGTCAATGACTGAAAAACCAAGCTCCAACTGCCCATACCTGTAAACGCCAAGCCGATACCTATTGGAGCCCCAAACACCACCCCGGTCCGCTCTGCCTTGGTGATGGATTGGAAGTCCATCTGGCGCTGAAGCAGCGCCTGATGGACTGTGCTGAAACTGGAGACGAGGAAAGTAACAGACAGCACCCTGAGTAGAGGGATGATCCGTGGATCCTGAAAGACAGTCCCTATGGCGGGAGAGACAAAGATGAGTCCTGTCGTCGCCACTGCCCCGATGACCACATTTGTCCAGAAAACACTCGAGAGCAGGTCTTCGGAAAGGTTTGGCGACTGGACCACAGCAGCTGCTGTCCCAAGATCTCTAAAGATTCCAACAAAACCGACGGCGATCGTAGCCATTCCGACAAGTCCAAAATCCGTTGGAGTGAGAAGACGGGCCAAGACAGCTGTTGAAATAACCTGCAGGCCTTGTCTTGCGACATTAGAGATCAAGGACCACTTGACCCCGGACGAAGCAGATTCCCTAAGACTCACGGTAGCTTCTTCCTGTCGGCCACGAGATACATGCATGTCCATTGTTTAGCTTTATCGATCTTATTCAATCCCGAGGAAACAAGCAGGGTTAGGAGCCCGATCAGATCAACTAGGTGCGACCAGCCGATTGGGCCACGATTGAAGCGGTAAAGGTTATATGCCAACAACTGCCCCAAGGTAACCCAGAATCCCGAAAGCACTTTAGTCTCGACAACCCCCAACCCAACCTTCCCGAACGGATTATTCAATCCATTACGAAAAAGCTCTTGCGAAAATGGCTTGGTCCCACAGGCGATGTCAATGAGCCTGCCGCTTAGGTGCTTCTTTGCGGTCGAGCAACTTCACAATCGTGAATCCATAGACCGTTTATCTTTCGTTTGCTGCTTCATTCATCCAGACTCCCCACTATCGGAACCGTTAGTCTATACCAAAGGGCAATTTGACGCTTTGTCTGTCAGGAATTCGTGTTCTTATAAGCAATACAGCTCGCGGAAGCGCTCAATCGTTCCCACTTAGTTAGTTTGAAGAGTAGTGACATCAAGCGCCTTTCCACCAGGCTATTGCCAAAGAAGCTTCTGGGTGAGTTCCAGGGGATGATCCTCTCAAACCCCTTTGAAGAAAGCAAATGTACCAATTCTTGTGGGGAGTACATATGGAGGTGCGTAGGATCGGTGCTTCGTTCCGCCTTGTTAAACACACTTGGTGATGCCACGAACAGCATTCCTCCAGGTCTTAGCACCCGACGAGTCTCTTCCAGGCATCTGTCGGCAACTTCCGGTTCCAGATGTTCAATCACCTGGTTGCATATGATGGTCTGGAACACAGCGCTCTCAAAAGGGAACGGTTCGGTCAACAAATGCAACAGCATTTGAATTCCCGGGCATCGCCTGCTGGCTATCTCGATAGCCCGGGTTGATCCTTCAAGACCCTTACAGTCGAAGCCCCAACGCACGGCACATTCAACAAACAAGCCTGTTCCCGCGCCCACATCTAGTATTGGGCCTGGTTCAGAGAATCTGACGATCAAGGAGAGGATATGGTTGTAGAATCTCCAATCCCGTGAAGAGTAAAACCGTTCGAAGTAATGCCCTGTTCCAATTCCCTTGTTGAGTTGATGTTCTGCCGTAATTAGGTTTTCCTTCCTGCCATGACGGAGATACGCTCACCAAGATCGAAATAATCATGCAAATGGGCAAGATTGACAAAGGGGAATATGTCTTTGTAATCGTTGTATTGCCTGAATATCCAGTGCATTCCGCTTGGTAACGGGGAGGTATTCTCTACCAGGAACAAAAGTCCTCCCTTTTTCAGAATCCTTCTGATCTCAGCTATAGTGTTACTGAGAGTGACGCCGGCTATGCCGCCCAACACTAGACAGGACCAAACAACGTCAACCGATTCACCAGAAAGCGGGATGACTCCCTCTCTCATCACCCTGTATTCAACATTGGGAGTCGTGGGGGCCATGGCGATCAAGGTGGATACTGGGTCAACCTCTATTGCCCGGCCACCACTGATTGAAGCCAGTTCCGACGTGAACCGGCCAGGACCACAACCAAGATCCAGAACCACCTTGTCTGATTTCAGCAGAATCCTCTGCAAGTAAGGGAGGATCTCTTTGCGCTGAAAATCGGTAATAGCGTCGTATTCATCTTGGCGGTGGTTTAAATTCAGCACAGCTCTTTTGCCATAACTCTTTACCCGGCTCTCCCAGTAAGAGACCCCTGTCAAATCTTGCTTCCGACTGAAGCTAAGCCAAATCCATCTTTCGATGATTCTTCGGATTAACGATCTTTCCACAATATAATTGATGTGACCGCCTGAACAACGTCCTCCCGGTCTTGGGTACATAGCTTCGGAGAAAGAGGCAGACTCACAGTCTCTCTCCCGATTCGCATTGCATTCGGATAGTCTTCAGGTCTCCAGCCGTAGGTCCTCTGGTAAAATGAGTGTTCAGGAATGCTCAAGTAGTGCACCCCCACACCAATGTTTTCTGCTGTCATGGCCTTCAAGAACTGGTCTCGTGCGATCCCAGCCTTTACTGGGCTGACCAAGACGGTATATAAATGATAGGCGTGCCGGGTCAGAGGCTCCGCCTCAGCAGGAAGTTCGATCGGCAGGTCTTGGAGAGCCCGGTTGTAATAGTCCCGTATTTCCTGGCGGCGGGCCCAGGTCTTTTCTACTCGTGCCAGTTGGTGAATTCCAATAGCGGCCTGAAGATCCATCATATTGTACTTAAACCCACACTCCACAACGCGATAGTGTTTGTAACCCTCATCACTGAAGCGATTCCAGGCATCATGACTCATCCCATGCAACGCCAGGACTTTGATACGGGCAGCATCTTCCTCGCTGCGAGCTAGGACCATGCCTCCCTCACCAGTGACCACGTTTTTTGTGACGTAAAAGCTGAAACACCCAAAATCCCCGAACGTCCCGATTTTTCGTCCTTTATACTCCGCCTCAATTGCGTGAGCACAGTCTTCAATCAACTTCAAACCGTGGCGCTCGGAAATCGCGCATAAGGAATCCATCTCACAGGGTCTGCCTGCAAAATGAACAGGCAGAATAGCACGCGTCTTCGGGGTAATCCGGGCTTCCACTTGAGCCGGATCGATGTTCATGGTTCTGGGGTCAACATCGGCCAGCACAGGAGTGGCCCTTGCATGGATGATGGCATTGACAGTCGCGCAAAAGGTCAAGGCCGAAGTGATCACCTCATCACCGGGCCCGATGCCTGCTGCCAGGAGGCTCAGGTGCAATGCAGCAGTGCAGGAGTTAACCGCGATTGCATGTTCCGCACCTTTGTACGCCGCGAAGTCTTTTTCGAACTGAGCCACCTTAGGACCAGTACCCAGCCATCCGCTCCTCAAGCTTCTGACAACTTCCTCGATTTCAGGTTCTTCGATGGCAGGTGCGCCGAATACCAGGAAACGTTCCTTGGGTCGGACTGGAGATAGATTCCTCCTTTTCTCGAACCTCACTGTGCCTGGCTCCTTCTATGAAAATGCGGCGTAGGTAGCCACGCCGACCTCGCTGTTTGCGGGAAGAGTGGGCTTTTGAAGAGAAACCCACGGCTCGCGGCGACCGCCTGGGTCAAATTGGTCGCCGCTCTGAGATCGGCTCCCACACTCCCCCCAAGACCGCCATTTTCATTGGCGGTGGCGCGCCAAATTGCCGCATGTCGCAGTCACAAATCGGAAGGCGGTTCTTAGATATAGACAACCCGCACCCGGCCCTCTTAGAATGATACGTCAGCACGATTGAACAAAAGGTGTGACCAGCTCTCATACACGACAAAGCCGAGTTTATCATCATGGAGCGATTGCCCACCAACTCCTGTTCGTTGAAAAACGTTGCTTTTCTTGAGACTACAGATACCGGCCGGCAAGCCTTATCCGAATTCACAATCATTTCAGCACACAATACACGAGGGATATTCTGTCGAGCGCCCTCGAAACTGGCTACGTTTCTCGTGTCTTCTGTTCTCGCGATGGTCATTGGGGGAGCTACGACTCCTACAACACAGGATGATTTGAACAGGACAGTTAGTGCTCTCCAGAAAAGGTACTCCGGAATCCGCGATCTCCGCATGGATTTCATTCAAACTTATAAGACTCCATGCCGGGGCCCGCGAACTGAAACAGGTATTCTCTACCTCAAGCGCCCCGGAATGATGCGCTGGGAATATCGTTCCCCTGCGGAGAAGCTGTTTGTGTCAGACGGAAAGAACATCTTTTTTTATCTCCCCGAGGAACGGCAGGTTCAACGAACCTCAGTCAAGGACAGCCGAGATCAGCGACTCCCGTTCTTGTTTCTTCTGGGAAAAGGCAACCTGAAAAAAGACTTTTCCAAAGTGGAATGGGAGTCTGCCGAAAGGCCCTTTTTCCCCGGGAACCGTGTCATAAATGCCTTTCCTAAGAAGACTATCGACGAATTCCTGAGAGTACTTATGGAATTCGATCCAGGCTTGTTTCAGCTGCAGCGAGTGACTATTTTCGACATTGATGGGTCGAGCAGTGAGTTCGTTTTCACAAATATTAAAGAGAACACTGGCCTTGCCAGCCAGATTTTCTCTTTCAGAATGCCCCCTGGGGTTGAAGTGATTGGAACCAATGCTGATTCCAATTAAACCTCTAGCTGCCTCATTCCCGGCCGTGTTTCTCTCGCAGGGTCATGCACGGGTGCGATCAAAAGTGGCGGACATGAACCCCAGAAGAAGTCCTGAAATGACGAGGGAGATAAGCCAAGGGTTGAGCGGCCGGCACTCAGCATCATTCAGCGGATTTTGAGCCTGTGAAAGAGAATTACTGAGTGCCAGCCGCGAGACCGCTGGGAACTGTCCCCGAAAGTGTCAGCACCCTGGAGGGGTGCCGGACCCTTCTGTCACCCCTTCAGGGTGC
>JBGPHY010000405.1:0-5747 GCA_041484625.1 Terriglobia bacterium
CGTGTCCTTGGGAACCTTGTGCTCGATAAAGTCCCAGCCAAGCTGTAGAACTCGATCATAACCGAGGTTCTTTTCCGGTTGATGCCAGGCCAACAGCTTTCCTTGAGAATCGACAACGGGGGCGTGCCAGGGAAGCTGGGCGTTCACACGGTTCTCCGCGCCGTAACCGGCAACGGGAATAAGCAGCCAAAATAGGAGAAGTCGCATTAGCATTTTGCTTTTTCCCTTTCTCGGTCCCATCCTCACTTGGAATCGGACCGCTTGCTGACACCGCATCTACTCGGACTGGTTTCCTTTCGCCCATAGATACGGTGAATACGCCAGATTGTCGAAGCAGAGGTCGGAGAGACCTTCGGCCTCCAGGCTTACCATAGAGGCGCGGTTCATCCAACCGGTCTTGATGCGCTGAAGCTGACCGGGTTTCAGGGTGAACGTGACTTCGCGGATCTCGGGAGCGCGGATGGTCAGAACAATTTCCTTGCCGGTGGGATTGTAAACGTCAGCCCGCATAAAGATCCGAGGGTAGAAGAAACGAAACTGGACCTTTGCAGCTTTCGAGTCGGCAACGCAAATGGAGAAAGTGCTCATGCGGCCCGCTGGCGGGCATACCTTCCACAGCCCCTCACCCCAATCGATGACACCGGAAGGATACTGTCCCTGCAGCATAGTATGGGCATCCAGATGCGGATTGTCAAAGTCGACGACAAGCGGAATGGGCTCAACTGCAGTCCCCTGGACATCCACATCGGGCGACTGGTTGTGCCGGATACGAAGCACATGGGTGGTATCGTCCAGCGTGTAGCCCTCCTGTTTGAGGTCGTTGCGGCGGGCCAGTTTTCGGCTTCCTGACCACACCGATTCGGGAATGAAGTTGAGGCGTAGAACGTCTGTTGAAGACGGATCAAATGTCGAGTAGGTAACCGAACCCTTGCCGTAGACAATTCTGCGGACGACTGAACTCGAGCCGACCAGGTGAGATTCGTCCTCCGGCGCCCACTCAGGGACCGCCCAAAAAGCGTCCATCATCCGGCGGGGTCCATCGGCAAATTCGTCGGTGAACCACCATTGGTTGCCAAACGGAGTGTGGCCGTGCGGCGGCATGCCCTGGAAATAGGTGACCCAGTTGAAGGAGCGGAACGCTTCCTCCTTGTAGGTAGTGTCACCGGTCCGGGCATAGTAGAGGGCCTCGACTGCGGCAAGGCGGGAAGTATGGCTGTCGCAACACTCGTTGGGAAGGTTGCAGCAGAAGGTCTTGCCGTTCCCCTGCTCGGTAGTCACAGTAGCGCCGTGGACCATGTATTTGGGCCACTTGGGCGTGGTCTTCACCCATTCGATGAGCTGGCGGGCATTTTCGCGCCAGTCGGGATCCTTCTCCGGATTCAGGAGAACGTGGCGCGCGTACTCGAGCGGGATGACCTGGTTCATGTTTTCCATACTGGGCGTCACGTCCTCGAAGTACCCCACCCAGACGTTATTCTTCATCGGGTAGCGGTGGAGCCACTCCCAGGCGCCCTGGCGCACGCGCTGGTACCCGGACACATCACCCTGCCCGAGGCGGATGAGCTCATCAAAAAGCATGATGGGCTCAACCACATTGGCGGAGTACGGCCCCATTCCTTCGCCTTCCACTCTGCCATCCCGAGCATAGCAGCGGACAGGCCAAGGAGATATCTTGGCGTCGCCCGCTTTGTAGTTCTTAGCCAGCGCGTCAGCACAACGGATTGCAGCCTGAAGGTATCGGGTGTTGCCTGTCACTTCGTAAAAACGGACATAGGCATAGCCGTCCTCACCTACAACGTGTGGTTCGAGGTAATCTTCACCGTGGTGGCTCCATCCCGTGTAGCGGCGGTCGCCGGGATTGGCTGAGGTATAGGGAACCCGAGCCCACACGTAGCCCTCCGGGGTCAATCCATTTTCGAGTTCGTAGTCAATGAAATCCTGGAGGAAAGCAATTGTGTTGGGGTCACCGGTGTACGGATAGAGCCGCTCGATGAACCCCTGCATCATGGCGCGCAGGTAAGCTATGGAGTTGGCCCAGTGCCAGTCCGGTTGCATCTCGAAGGAATCGCGGTCGAAATCGAAACAGCAGAAAAAGTAGTGATAGCGATGCCGACTGAATTGATCCCAGAGAATCGTCCACTGCGTCAGGAAATGTGAACTGTAGGAGTACCCGGTGTTTTCGGGCATTGGCCAGGGGAGCAATTGGCCCTTGGAATCGAGTAGAACCGGCCTGCCCGCAATGGTTGGGGCATTAACCGTGGAGACGACTTTGAAGGGTTCCTGCGCCCACACGGGGGCAGCCAAGAGGAGCAGCACAGCTAAGCAAGCAAGACGTTTCATTATCCACCTGCCCTTTTAGGATTAATAACTGGTGTCGTACTTCATGATCATGATCGTAGCGAGCAGGACAATCCCGGAACCAGCCATGGCGAGTGCGCTCAGCCTCTCTCCCAGTAGAACCGCAGCGAGGAGGACACCAAAGATCGGCACGAGGTATAGAGAAACCGAAGCCACCGTCACGTCGAGGTGCGCGAGCGCCGCGAAGAAGAACAGCATCGAAGCGCCATACATGAGAATCGCCAGAAACGCAAACGCCGCCCAGGATTTCCAATCAAACACAGCGAACACGCCCCAATCCAATGGCTCCGCCCAAATGAGAAGGGGCAAGCTGGCAAGAGAAGCGGTGATGTAACTAAAAATCAATATTTCGATTTCCTGGAAGCGCCGAAGCAATCCTTTACAGTACGTGTTGTAGAAGGCAGAGCCGAAACAGCCGACCAGGATCAGCCCGTTCCCGACGACGTACTTCATCTCCGTAAAGGAGCTTTGGCGGAGGTCCTCCACCGACATGAGCAGCACACCGACCAGGCCGATGGCAAGAGAGGCGATACGCAGCAGGCTCAGTCTCTCCTGAAGCATCAAAGAAGCCAGAACTGCAGTGATGACCGGGATCATCAGGTTGAGGACCGCGCCGTTGGAAGCCAGCGATTTGGAGATCCCCCAAGTCATTCCAAGTTGAGCCAGTACCTGTCCACCCACTCCGGCGAGGACGAACTTGCCCCAATCGGACCAGCTGGGCCGTACCGCACCCGGATTGGCGCGACGCTTGCGGATGAGCAAGGGCACGAACAATACTGTAGTAATGTAAAAGGGGACAAAAGTGATCGCAATCGGGCCCATTTGCCGGTTGAGAAATTTCACGGCGGTCCCTTGGGCAGACCAGATGAGGGACGCCATGGCCAGCAAGACGAAATAGCCAAGCATCTGTCCCCTGTGTGTCTGCGGTTGGGTCGTTGTGGTGCTCGTCATGGTCTATCCTTCTTGGACAACGATGCCAAATCGGTCAGCACCCATCGAACTGCCGTCGAAAACGTAGGGCACCAGGCGGCGCACTTCACCATAGCGGTGGACTACCTTCTGAAAGGCACCTTGGGCATCGCTCCGCCCCAAAATGGCAACGGTTCCGCCGGCGCCACCGCCCGTCACCTTGGCACCGTAGAGACCCTTGGCGGCCCCTTGTTCACGGACCAGGTCCACCAGCAAGTCTGTGGCCTCGTTGCCCAGTCCACACTCGGAGTAGGAATAGTGCGACTGATACATCAGGTCGCCCATCAGACGCCAGGCATCCTCGGAAGCTTCAGCCGCAGTTCCCCGCACCAATTCCACAAATAACCGGATGCGCTGGTTCTCTTCGATGGCGTAACGGGTGCAGTTGCGCACACGGTAATTGATCTCGGGGCGGACCGATGTGAATGGATCCGGATGAAACTGGCCTCCCTGGAGAAATTCCGCCCCGGACATCCTTTCGGGGAGCCGCAATTCATACTTCGAGCGGAAGAGTGACGGTGTGATGTCCGAGAGGTAACCGTTCCAACAAGGATCAGTGAACCGCGGGATGCGGCTGTTCGGGTCGCGTCTGACAGGCAGTCCTTCCCAATCACAGATGAGCTTGTACCCCATGAAGGCTGCCGCCCGGGCAGCCTCGTACTCGATTCCGGTAACGGCGTGGCTAACCCCGGAGTCCACGGCCCAGACACACAAATCCTCCGGGAGACGGACCAGCGGGCGTGGTTGGCAGGGTTGGCACAGAAGCGGGAGCACGTAGCCTTCATTGCCAAGCACTGCCGCAGCCTGGTCCATGATGCCACAGGCAGATTCAGCAATGACGTTTTCCACCCACTGGCAGGCCTCAGCCAGCTCGATGCCGTGGAGGTCGATGCCGTAGGCTCGGGCCGCCGGCTTCATGACGGCAACTTCGACCGCCGCCGACGAACTGACCCCCTTATTCAGCGGGACCTCGGAAGAGAGATACACGTTTGCGCCGGCTTTCACGTCCTCCGGGTAACGAAGCCTCAGCAGATAGAAGACCCCCAGGACATAGGCGGTCCAGCGAAGAGAAGGGTCCCGATTGACCATCCTGCGCACGGTTCCTTCATCCGTCATGGCGTCAAACTCAAACTGGGCCCGTTCCTGCCAGCCCCGTTCCGCCATCTGCGGGTTCCAGAAAATGATCTTCTGATCGGTACGCAACTGCACCGCGCCCCAGGTGGCCTCGCGGATGGTCGCCTCAAAAACGAGCCCACCCGTATAGTCCACGTTACCGCCCATCAAATCGAGGCGTCCGGGGGACCTTCCGATATAGACAGGGCGCCCGGACGGGAAGAATTCGCCCTGAGCCCGAATGCGGCTAACCTCAGCTTCAAATGTCGTCATGCTAACTCCCGGATGCTGTCGACCACATAGGAGATGGAGTCCTCGGTCATCCGCGGGTGGATCGGCAGGCTGACGTATTTGTGATAGAGCGCCTCGGCCACCGGGCACTCTCCTTCCCGGTGGCCCAGCTTTCGGTAGGCCGTCGTAAGGTGGATGGGCATATAATGCGACCATACTTTTATGCGCTTGCCGGTATAGAGTTCCCACATGAAGTCTTCTTTATTCAAGCGGAAGCCAGGCTCTACCAGGACGCAATAAACGTGGAAGACGTGTTTTGCATAGGAAGAGACATAGGGCAAGGTGAGTCCGCCAATCCCCCGCAGGCGTTCGGAATAGTGGCCGGCAATCTCGGCCCGACGGGCATTGAAGCCGTCCAGCTTGTTTAATTGGACGAGGCCGACCGCGGCCTGGGCATCCGTCATTCGAAAATTGAAGCCCGGCTCATCGAAATCCAGATACCAATAGCGCTTTCCCATGGGGGACTTCGATTCGTCGATGGGCAGATACTTGCCCTTGGGGTCATAGGTGAGGCAACAGAGGGACCGGAATGATAACATGCGCTCATAAAGGTCCTTCCGGTTTGTGGTGATCATGCCTCCTTCGCCCAGAGTAACCATGTTTTTCTGCTGGTGGAAACTGAATACGCCGATATCGCCGAGCGTTCCAGCCCTGCGGCCCCGGTATTCGGCGCCGGCGGCGTGCGCGCAATCCTCCACGACCAGGATCCCGCGCTCCCGCGCCTGTTCGAGGATTGGATCCATATCACAGCATTGTCCGTAAAGGTGAACAACAAGAATCACCTTGGTACGATCCGTGATTTTCTGGGCGACAGAGGCCGGATCCAGGTTCAACGTGCGGGGATCAACGTCAGCAAAAACAAGGCGAGCCCCCTATACCGCTGCGGCGTTGGCGGTCGAGATCCAGCTGACGGGCGTAGTGATCACCTCATCGCCTGGTCCGACTCGGGCAGCAATCATGGCGAGTTGCAGGCCTGCCGTAGCGGAGGTGACCGCAAGGCCGTATTGGGCGTTGCA
>JBGPHY010000406.1:0-5745 GCA_041484625.1 Terriglobia bacterium
GTCGGCCTTCTGCTGGTGGGCGCAGAGGATCGCATCCGGTCGGAACTTGGCAAGCACAAGGTGGGCCGGCTCCCCATTGAAATCGTGCACGCCAGCGAAACCATTTCCATGGGAGAGGCTGTATCGACGGCCATCCGCAAGAAAAAAGACTCATCGATGCGGGTGGCGGTTCGGCTGGTGAAGGAAGGAAAGGCCGACGGAGTAGTCAGTGCAGGCAACACGGGCGCTTGTATGGCCGTAGCTAAACTGGTCCTGGGCTCGCTAGCCAATGTCGACCGCCCTGCCCTGGCCGCCATTCTCCCCACCGCTCGGCTGAGACCCTCTCTCTTGCTGGATGTGGGGGCGAACGTCGACTGCAAACCTAATCACCTGGTCCAGTTTGCCATCATGGGAGAAATCTTTTCGCGCCTGGTATTCAGTAATGTCCGGCCCAGGGTCGGCTTGCTCTCCATCGGGGAGGAAGAGACCAAGGGGAATGAACTCACCAAAGAGGCCTTCCGTCTCCTGAAAGCCGCTCCACTCAACTTCATTGGCAACGTGGAAGGGCGGGATGTATTCAAGGGCGACGTGGACGTTATTGTTTGTGACGGATTCATCGGGAATGTTTCTCTCAAGTTGGGGGAAGGCTTGATTGAAATGGTCAGCGTACTTCTGAAGAAGGACCTCTCCAGCGACCCGATTTCTCAATTGGGGGGCTTGCTTTCCCGGCGGGCGTTCCGGAATTTCAAGGCAAGGGTGGATTACTCGGAAACGGGTGGGGCTCCCCTGTTAGGGGTGAGAGGTATCGTGATTATCTGTCATGGACGATCCACCGCCAAAGCCATCAAGAATGCCATCCGCATCGCCCACATGCTTTGCCTTAACCGCCTGAACGAGAAAATCGAAGAAGAGATCAAAGCACTGGGTGCCATACATGCTGCGAATTCCCGGAGCCTGATGATTAACTGACGATGAGCAAGATTGCTTTTATCTTCCCGGGTCAAGCCTCCCAGTATCCGGGAATGGGGAAAGAACTTTGCGAGCATTATGAAACGGCTCGCCTGGTGTTCGAAGAGGCCGACCAAGTCCTGGGATTTCCTATTAGCCAGCTCTGCTTCAATGGACCGGAGGAGGCGCTGATATTGACGGAAAATACCCAGCCTGCCATTCTAACCGTCTCGGTGGCCTTCTATTCTGTTCTGGCTGCCAAGGGGATTAAGCCGCATTATGTCGCCGGTCACAGCCTGGGAGAATATTCTGCCCTGGTTGCGGCTGGCGCATTATCCTTAGCTGAAGCAGTCAGGTTGGTGAGAAACCGGGGACAATACATGCAGCAGGCGGTTCCAGTGGGGCAAGGCGCCATGGCCGCCATTCTGGGGCTCTCAACGGAGCAGGTCTCCGCCATCTGCCGGGAAGCAGCCGGCGACGAGGTTTTGGCTCTCGCCAACTTAAACTCACCCGCCCAAATTGTGATTGCCGGAAACAGCCGAGCCGTCGAGCGGGCAACGAAATTGGCCACCGAGCGCGGGGCTAAGAAGGCTGTGCCGTTGCAGGTGAGTGCTCCTTTTCATTGTGCCTTGATGGCGCCGGCCGAAAATCGACTCCGCCAGGACATCGCGGCGATTCAGTTCTCCGATCCGAAGGTCCCGGTCGTCACCAATGTGGACGCAGCGGAAGTGACTTCGGGACTGGAGGCGGCAGAATCCCTGATCCGTCAGGTCTGTTCGCCAGTTCGTTGGGCTGAGTCCATGCGTTTGCTCCTGGATCGGGAGGTGGGGGTTTTTGTTGAAGTCGGCCCTGGACGAGTGTTGTCTGGCCTGATGAGACAGATGGATCGGAGTGCTAAGCTGGCCAATGTGGAAGATGAGAAGAGTTTGGCTGGAACGCTGGCTCTCTTGTCTCAAAACGCATGAAAGGAGAGGGCGGACAAGTGACAATGAAGTAGGAAGATTGAGGATGAAGGGTAGAACACTGCTTTATCCTTTGTGCTTCAGCCTTCTGATAATTGTTGGTTCAGCCTGAGTGCTTATGCTATTAAAGGACAAGGTGGCATTTGTGACCGGGGGAGCACAGGGAATTGGCAGAGCTTGCGCTCTGACGCTGGCAGCAGCTGGGGCCGATGTGGCGGTGGGTGACTACAATCCGGAAAAACTCCCGGGGGTTGTCCAGGAGATTGAGGCGCTGGGTCGGAGAGGATGGCCTACCCAGCTGAATGTAAGCGATGCAGGCCAGGTCAAGGCGTCCTTCGAAAGCTTGATGGCCCATTTCGGGCGGCTGGATATTATGGTCAACAACGCAGGGATTACACGAGATGCCCTGTTGCTCCGAATGAAGAAAGAAGAGTGGGACGCTGTCCTGCAGACGAACCTAACGGGAGTATTCCTTTGCACCCAGGAAGCCATCAAGGTTATGCTGAAATTGAGGTTCGGGCGGATTATTAATATCGCCTCCGTGGTCGGATTGATGGGGAACCCGGGACAAGGTAATTACGTGGCCTCCAAGGCAGGCGTCATCGGATTGACCAAGTGTGTGGCCCAGGAAGTTGCCTCCCGCAATATTACGGTGAATGCGATCGCACCCGGATTCATTGATACTGCCATGACTCAGGCTCTGCCCGAAGCGGCCCGCAGCCGTTTGTTGGAAAGGGTTCCTTTGGGGCGCATGGGAACTGACCAGGATGTGGCCAACGGAGTGAAGTTCCTGGCGTCCGATGAAGCAAGTTACATCACCGGGCATGTGCTCAGCATCAACGGTGGGTTGTACATGTGAGGATGAAGCCCACGAGCCCTTGATGTCTCAACCTCAAAGCATTGCTTTTCATAAAACGGGAAATAGTGCAGAGGGACCGAAAGCGGAATCATGACAGTGGCGGGAATCGGCCTGCGAGTTTTTGGGATATACCAGGCTCTTAAGAATCCGACTTGATGAATGAGATTGCCTACGAGGCCTTTTCCGAATAAATAACAATCATCGAAAATCCAAACATGAGGAGGATTACAGGAATGGCAGCTTCAGTTCAGGAGAAGGTGAAGCAGATCATTGTGGAGCAGCTGGGTGTTGAGGAATCGGAAGTTACCCCGACGGCCTCTTTCGTGGACGATCTGGGAGCGGATTCCCTGGATACGGTGGAACTGGTAATGGCTTTCGAGGAAGGCTTTAGCATCGAGATTCCTGACGAAGACGCGGAGAAGATCCAGACCGTCGCCGACGCCGTCGCTTACATTGAAAAGAACGCCAAATCTTAGTGGGGTGCCCGCCCTCATCCGCCCTTGAGCATTGGGGCAATACCGGAAACGGCGGAGCAGTGGTCATTCCATCGGAGAGCGAGGAGGCTTGAGCTTGGTACGCAGAGTAGTGGTCACAGGTGTTGGTTTGGTCTCGGCCCTCGGCATCGGCACGGAAGAGACCTGGGAGGCCTTGCTGGCCGGCCGGAGTGGAGTCGGGCCTATCACTCACTTCGATACCTCGTTGTTTTCGGTTCGAATTGCCGCGGAAGTTAAAGGCTTTGACCCGTTGAAGTGGATCGAGAAAAAAGAGGTCAAGAAGATGGATCCCTTCATTCATTATGCAATTGCTGCAGCCGATTTCGCCATGCGGTCTTCGGGCCTGCAAATTACCCCGGAGCTGGGACCGCGAGTGGGAGTCCATATCGGATCGGGAATCGGGGGATTCTCCACCATCGAACGCGAGCATGAGGAACTGCTAAAAGGCGGGCCACGCCGCATTTCCCCGTTTTTCATCACGGCTTCCATCATCAACCTGGCTGCCGGCCAGGTCTCAATCCGATACAAAGCCAGGGGTCCCAACACTTCCACCAGCACGGCCTGTTCCTCGAGTTCCCATGCTATTGGCGACGCTTTCCGGATCATTGCCCGCGGCGAGGCTGACGCCATGATTTGCGGGGGATCAGAAGCCGCCATCACCCCCATGGGCGTGGGCGGCTTTGCTGCCATGAAGGCGCTTTCCACGCGGAATGACGAGCCGGCGCGCGCCAGTCGTCCCTTCGACAAGGATCGGGATGGATTCGTCATCGGTGAAGGTGCCGGGATCATTGTGCTGGAGGAACTGGAAATGGCCAGGCGCCGCCAGGCCCGAATCCTGGCTGAAGTGGTGGGCTACGGGATGACAGGAGATGCGTACCACATTACGGCCCCTGCCGAAGACGGAGACGGCGCTTGTCGGGTGATGATCAATACCCTCCAGGATGCCGGTATCCAGCCGCAGCAAGTCGGCTATATCAATGCTCACGGCACTTCTACGCCGTTCAATGATCGCATCGAAACGACAGCCATCAAACGGGTTTTCGGCGATCATGCCTATAAGCTGACCATCAGTTCCACCAAGTCAATGACCGGTCACCTGCTGGGGGCCGCTGGTGGCCTGGAAGGCGGCATCGTTGCCCTGGCGATTTACCATCAAAAGATACCGCCCACGATCAATTACGATACGCCCGATCCGGACTGCGATTTGGATTACGCCCCCAATACGGCCCGCTCGGCAACCTTCGAATATGCACTCTCCAATTCATTCGGCTTTGGGGGAACCAACGCGTCCATCCTGATGAAACGCTATCAGTAACAGGATCCTCCTTCCTCGCGCAACCGTCCGGGTCTTTTCACGATAACTCCCCGAAGACAAAATCTCGTGCGATTCGACGTCAGTTTTGTTATTTTTTGACTCCTGTGGTGAGTCTGTCACGCCAAGATCCCGACATCCTTCGAGGGGAAAAGGTGAATCTATTGTGGATACCATAGCACATCAACTGAACTTGCAGACCCTGCCTGAAGCAGTGATTGGCACCGTCAATGCCACGGCCGTTTTGGACCTTCATACCCACCTGTACAGCCCGGAATTCGGCCAACTCGGCCTGTGGGGGATTGACGAGCTGTTAACCTATCACTACCTGGTTGCGGAGTTCTTCCGCTATTCGCCGATGTCCCCTTCCCGGTTTTGGGCAGAGCCGAAGATCCGTCAGGCAGAACTGATCTGGCAAACACTTTTTCTGGACAACCCTCCCCTGTCGGAAGCAACACGGGGAATCCTGACGGTTCTTCAAGCGCTGGGGCTGGACGTGGCCTCCCGCAACCTGTCCGCGTACCGGGAATTCTTTCGAGAGCAGACGGTTGGCGGACATATCGATCGGGTCTTCAGGCTGGCCGGAGTCAAACAGGTGGTCATGACCAATGATCCATTCGATCCGGCGGAGCGGGAGGTCTGGCTGCAAGGGCCCGTCGTGGATCCACGCTTTAAAGCTGTGTTGAGACTCGACCCGCTGCTAATGAATTGGGAAGAGACAGCGGTCGGACTCTCGGCTGGGGGATATTCCACCAGTGTCCATCTGGATTCCCGGTCCATGGCGGAGGTCCGCCGCTTCCTGGAAGATTGGATCCATCGCATGCACCCTGTCTACATGGCGGTATCATTGCCGCCGGGCTTTCGCTTCCCCGAAGACTCGCCTCGAGGCCGCCTGATCGCGGAATGTGTTCTGCCTGTTGGCCGGGAACATAGCCTGCCTTTTGCCATGATGATCGGAGTTCGCAAACTGGTGAACCCTGACCTGCGCCTGGCTGGAGACAGCCTGGACTTGGCCGACGTGGCCTCGGTAGAACGGATGTGCGGGCTGTTCACAGAGAACCGCTTTCTGGTGACGATGCTCTCACATGAAAACCAACACACCCTGTGTGTGACCGCCCGGAAGTTCCGGAACCTGCTGCCTTTTGGCTGCTGATGGTTCCTGAATAATCCCAGTTTGGTCGAGGCGATCAC
>JBGPHY010000407.1:0-5740 GCA_041484625.1 Terriglobia bacterium
GCTGGGCTTACGAGGCTGCCAGGAGCCGTCTTCGTCTCGGATTGCGTGGTCACTGGTAAAGGACCTGTGATCTCGGGCCCGCGAGAGGCTTCGATGACCAATGCTCGAGGCGCGATCAGACTCGCTAATTCCGCATCGCCGAACTCAGCCAACAGCCCCCAAACGTTTCGATAGACGGGCTCTTTCCAGATGTCCTGCCGTGACTGAAAATACCCGGAGACAGCGGCAGTATCGATGCGAGTGTCGGCCGCTGCGCTGTAAAGCGCCACCAGACCGCCTTCTCCGTATCCGATCACTCCAATCGGCCTTGCAGGCTTGCTCCTATAGAAGCAGTCTATTGCGGCGAGTACCTTTTGCACCTCATACCCGATGATGTGTTTCCCCATTTGGAAGGCCATGCGATAAACGAACTCTCGGTGAGTCTGGTCCGTTGGGGAAGGGATTCGAGGATTTACCAATCCCGTTGGTTGGCGGTCGATGAGCACCGGGATTAGAACCTGGCAACCGTTCTCGGCGAGACGCCGAGCAAACTGCGCCCCAGCAGGAATTCCGGGCGCGAAGCCCACAAGCATTTCAGGCGTCCAATCGGCATCGGGAAGGGCAACCACTCTTGCGACCGGCGTTTGTGCCGGCTCCAAGAGAAGCCCCTCTCCATCGACACCCGCGAATACAGGCCAGCGGACAGCAAAGGCTTTGTAGCCTGAGCCAACACCCACAAGCGCTGGTTGATTGAGGGTGGCGTCGAGAGCGAATGCGTCAAAGGGGATTCGTTCGTCGGCCACTCCGATGATTCGGCGAAAACGCTGGCGATTCTCGGCAATGGAATTTCCGTATGCTTCCTGTGAGGAGAAATCAGGCTTCCAAAAAGATTGTCTGTCCTCAACGGATGCAGCAAGCTTGTGTGACAGGAAGCGGTCCATCCCCTCTAACATCTGGGCGGCAAGGTCACCTTCCATAGTGAGCGCCTGGGTACCGGGCAGGGTCTCTGCCTGCGCTGGAAGGCAGAGACCCAGCAGGAAAGCAAAAACGATGGCCACCTGTTTGAGGTTGAAGCTCGTTGGACTCCTCATTTGGAGATGCGCACCGGACAGACGGCACTGTCTCTCTGTTTCTGATAAGACACCAGGCCGACATGCTATGCAGCGTGATCCCATGACCCCTTTTCCCCCCTCGATCTTCTTGACCAGTTGAGGCTGCAGACTAATGAGACTGCTGGCTTAGGAGCCCCACGTAACTCTCCGCGATCTCCTTGGCCGAGTCTCGGTGCACGACAGCAAAGTTCTGGCTGGCACCGAGCAGGCGGTAAGCCGCACTGGTCACTCGATATGTCTCTGTCGCCCTGTCAAGTGCCACACGTCCGTGCGATGGGTCCATCGAGTTGAGCAAGAGCAACAGCCTGGGTGCGATTAGCGCTGCCACATCCGCCAAATCAAAGTCCCGGAGCAGACTCGGTGCGAATGCGCTGAAACGCTGGGTATAGATTTCGCTCTCGACGACTGCCGAGTAGGAGACTAACGTACTGGCGCAGGCCACTGACTGAATGCGCTCGTCAAGCGCAGCGGCGAACATCACGAGCAGCCCACCCATACCCTGGCCAATAGCTGCAATACGCTTGGGATCTACCTCTGTTCGGGACTGCAAATAATCGACACCTCGCAGCACATCCCACGTCCGCATCCCTACTAATGTTTTACCTGCGCTCAAGGCGTCGTAGAAGAGATCAGATTCCACGTCTTCGGCGAATCCCCGGTAGTCTCGCTGATCGTATGGATGGGCGGTTGGGGGTGCAGTTTCACCCATACCTCTGGGATCAATGGACAACACAACATAGCCCTGCTCCGCCAAAGGGCTCAAATAATTCTCAACCAACCTATCGCTGCTTTTCCCACCTTCGTTGACAAAGACGACAGCAGGAGCAGGCTGCAGGTTGGATTTGGGCAGCAGCAGCAGGGCTGGGATAAAAATCTCCGGCTCGCTGTAGTAGACCACCTTCTCCAGTTTATAACTTCCTTTATCCACGCGGCTAAGGCGCAGCGGGTTGGCTGGGGAAGAGATGCCGGAACAAGCAATACGCGACCGAACCTTTTCGCACAGGTGCTGCCGCCATTCAGCCCACTCTTCGCGCCGTGCGGGGGGCGGTTCCCGGACGCTCACTCGTCCCGCTTCGGCCCGGTTAAGCGAAAAGATCGTCTCACCACCGAGTGCTGTTTTGACCTGTCCGGTAGTGGTGCAAAACAGAGCAGACTCGGCTTCAATTGCCGTCGGCTGCTCCACATGATTTGCAGTGGCCGGGAGTGATGGACCCAGCCAGCGGGTGAGCCAGGCGCAGGCGGCCTCTCGCATGCTTTCAGTGTATCCATGCCTGCCTTCGGTGATCACAAACTGCGTCCGTTCCCCGGCCCCCAGGAGTTGGTAAGCTCCCGCAACCACTTGATGACGCACTTGCTTGGCTAAGACTTCCGCACGCGGATCTCCTGTCGCTTCGATCATCAGCAATGGACGCGGCGCAATGAGCGTCTCCACGTCTACCAGGCTGAGTCCGGGTCGCGTAGGAACGTCGGCACTGCAACCGCCGTAACAGGCCGGGATCGAAACCTTAATACGCTGGTCCAGTGCTGAAAGCAGTTCGGTCTGCAGGCCACCACCCGAAGTACCTGTACAGGCAATCCGTTCACGATCCACATCCTGGCGTTCGCAGAGATAATCCAGTGCCCGCAAGCCGTCCCATACCAGATAAGCAACAAGGTTGCCCGATGTCAGAATGGTCTGGCCTGCAGCCATTCCGTGCTCGATGGTCACGAAATACTCTGAATTGTCCGGGCTAAGGAGAGATCGGCCCAAAACCTGGTTATAGTATTGCTGCCGCTCACCTTGTCTTGGCAGATCATAGACTAATGACAGGAAACCGTGCCGCGCCAAGTGGATCGCCAATCGTTGATAATCCTCAAAGGCTTTGCCGGCACCCCAATGTCCAACCGGGCAAAGCACCGCCGGAAAGGGGGGACGAGCCCGGCCCGGCACGTAAGCGTTGGCGGTCACATAATAGTTCGGGCGGCTCTCGAAGATGATTTTTTCAGCCACATAATCGCCGCGTTCCAACCTCCCCACTATCTTAGTGTTGAGAGGGGTCCGAGCGAGAAACGCACCCAGCACAGTCTCTAGCTTCCCCCCGGTTGCGGATCGATAGCGCTCGAATTCGGCCACTGATTTCAGCCCGGCGATGACCTTTTCACGGTCCTCCGCGATTTTCCCAAGTGCTCTGGTCAGATATTTCGACAATATCTTCTCGGCGTCTTTAAACCCCGGGTGTCCGTAAAGCACATTCCACTCAGGCTGGGGCTCCGTAGAGAGCGGAGCAGGCAGTTGGGCGGGGGTCGTGTGGTCCTGCGCCAGTGCCTGCAGAAACAGGCAGAGCGCCACAGGAATCAGCCACAGCCAAGTCCAGCGGATATTCCACTTGGCCACTGTGGCGGAGCTTTTCGAATTCATAATCGGCTCTTTTCTCATTTTCTCTTCTTCTCACGCAGCGTTGTCGTCGGAAGTAACTCCACCACGACTAGCCTGTGTTCTGCCAGCTTCGAAACAGAGAAACGGACCCGCCGCCGGTTTCGTTGAACGGCAACGCTTTCTGGCAGCCATCATCCGGCGAAAGTCGTGTGATGGACCTCACGCCGTTCACCGCAGGGAGTGCCAAGTCAATCCGAATGTTCAGTGCTGGTTCCTTTAAATCGTGGTTTAGCAAATGAAACATCATTAAGATTCTCGGCTGGCTTACGCGTCAACTCTAAGACCGTGGTAAGCGGCGCCGCGATCTCCGCCGAGAGGCGTCCTCCCGCTGCCCAGCGGATGGCCTCTGAAATCTCGCAAGGTCAAAGTATTCAGCCGAGATGTAAGTAACACAAACGCCCGAGCTTGCAGGTCGCTCGATTGACAGCCAATTGACGGTCAAGGTGCTTCGTGAGAATTATCCCGATTATCCAATGCGAAGTCTCACTCTGATGTAACCTCATGTAACGTAGACTCAGCTCGGCCGGTCCCATGGTATTTTGCAGCAGGCGGAGAAACTGTAAGCTCTGGCGTCTCAGTCGGTTTGAATTCTTTGAGCCCACAGGTTCCACAGTTGCTGGCTGTTGGATCGCTGCAACGCGAGGATGTCTGTATGACTTGCTAGATTGAGTTTAAAAATAGGACCGTGAAAACCTAATGCCCCCCAGAACGACATGCTCGCGAGGTGACGAGACGGCTTCGCGCGGCCTTTTAGTGCCCGGCACGGTTTTTCAAGAATCGCAATTCTTCGGGACGAGTGCGAAGATGTCCACGCACCATTGCCCGAGACTAACGGCAAGTACCAGGGTGGTTGGCCGAGCGAAGGGTTCGGATCACTTCTTATTGACGGCCTTTTTCAACTGCGTCCCAGGAGAGAACTTCGGCACCTTCTTGGCCGGGATCTTGAGGGCTGCACCCGTTTGAGGATTGCGGCCGGTTCTGGCCTTCCGGCTTCCCACCGAAAACGTTCCAAATCCAACCAGAGTGACAGTTCCGCCCTTCTTCAGGGTCGTCTGGACTCCACCGAGGACGCTGTTAATTGCAGCGTCGGCCTGAACCTTGCTGACTCCCGCATCCTTGGCCACCTTCTCGATCAAATCCGCTTTGTTCATTGCCTCTCCTTGTGAACTGAGTAAAATGATTGCAGGCATTAAGGGTACGGACAGTTGGATTGTAGAAGTATTTTGGTCAGGGAATCAATGGGTAATCAGGCTGGAGGAAGGATTAGAATCTAGAAAACATTAGACAATAATATCATCGCCAGAAGTGCTTTTCGAGCAACCGTCAACTTAAGAAGAAGGCCCGCAATGTGCCCAATCTTATGTGTTCGGAGTGAAGGTAGATAATTCGAAGCCCGTTTTTGAGGACTTATTGGTTTAGGACTGGGAAGATCCTGTTCTCGCCTGTGATCCGTGACAGCTCGTTTCCGATTTGGCCGTCACTCGGGCACGATCCTCAATCTGGTGCCCGTACTTGCCGCGTGCGCGTCGCGCTTAAAGGAGGCGGCGATGGTACGGATGCCGTCGTCGTATGGGGTCCCCGCGAAGCCGAACTCCCTGGCGAATTTGCTGGAGTCGAAGAGGTAGGGTGAATCGTTCTGATAAAGCATCTAGTAGGATTCCGCGACCAGCGGATTGAACCATCCTGCTGCCGGCCCTCCTGGGAGTTGTCTGGCTGGTCATCGAACGAATCAGGCCCCAACTCGGGCACGCCGACGTCCCGGCCCCCCACTTCGTCGCAGCCCCGCAGGAGATGGAGTCCCCGACAACCCACACTCTGCACGGGCAGTCGTGATTCGCCCGCCGTTGCTCCGCGGCCTCAGCCCGCTTGGTATGGACGGTGCCCTCCCACGGACTCACTTACCACAACCCTATGCATCGCCCGCGGGCCGGAACGGAGCCGCACCACTCGCGATCATCCTGTGCAGCGTCAGGATGTTCAACATTAATTGGCGCAGCGGATGATAGTTATCCTGCCGGCCAACGCGCGGCTGCAAGGTCATCCGGCGGTCGGCAAAAAGCATGCGTCCTGCCGGGTAACCGCGTTTCTTCTGTGAAAACTTCTCCTCCATTACCTCGTGAGCCATTCCAAAATACCTTGCCGCCCACTCCGCACCCGTGCGTTCAAACACCTTGAGGGTTGCGATCATCACTTCGTTAAGTCCCCATAGGGTCTTCATGTATTCGTACTCACC
>JBGPHY010000408.1:0-5740 GCA_041484625.1 Terriglobia bacterium
AAAGACTGGAAAACCCATTACTGCCAGGCAAGGCCACATGCGAGTCTGGGACCAGGGCTTCCCGAACCGGGAGACGGCCTGCCGGTGCCACTGCAAAAACAACGACATCGGCTGCCCGTGGGATATCGAATGACAGCCAAGCCTATTCTCGGTGGTCTGCATCACGAGTATCGACTGGAGAAGATCGCTGCCTGAGGTTCGAACTAACCCAGCCAGGACGAGGCCATCTTTCACGAGGGCAGGGGGTGTCTTCCTGAGCGGCCGCACGCGGAATCGATGAATCAGACTGATCGACATTCTCAGCTTTTTTTGGTGGCGACAGGATGCGAACATTGTTCGATTTGGCTGCCAAAGTGTTTTTGCGCACGACAACTGCCCGTTAGGCTCAATATTGCTGCAATCGAGAAGTGTCTGAAAAGTGACGATATCGAAAGCCTTCTCAAATAGCCCTGTGGAGCTTCTTGAAGGTGATGTCAAGTTTCTTGCTTATGCACTCGTATGTTAATTCGAATTCCGTTTTGAACTGATTGTTGTTAATGTCCTTATACCCCACGCAGATCGGCATTCTCAAGAGGTGATCGCTCATTTCGGTTGCGGCTTTCCAGGTCGCTTCGAGGAAAACGCCGGCATTGTCCCTGAAAACTGGGGACAAAACGCCGCCCACCAAGACATCGAATGTCGCAGGAACTGAGCCGTCGTGTGCAATTGTCGGGATTGTTTCCCAAACGGCCCTATCTTTCCCGTTCACCATATCCTCTATCTTTACGTTGAAGGCATCGGCAGTGCCTCGGTTTGTGAGCGAAAAGAATTCCTGTTTGCCGTGAACGTTGAATTTCAGCTGAATCGCAGGATGACGCTCACTGTCAAACAGAAGCAGGGAGTAAGGATTGAAGGTCTCTACAGAAGCAAGATCCGAATAGTAGGCTGCCCAACCCGACCGTCATAGACCCGGCCTTCTCTCTATCGATGCCGGGTCGGGCAGCACCTTCTGTACCAGACTCGACAGTTGGGGTTCCAGCCGCTCAACTTCAGCATGCAGATCCTCCAAAGCCGTCCACGCAGGAGGCAAGTTACTCTGCCTTCCCAGCGTTTCCAGCCGGAAGGCGCAATCAACAGCTCCAGGGGCGTAGAGATTGCTCAAGGCGCCTTTCAAGCTGTGCGCATACCGTTCCACGTTCCGAGCGTCCCCATGTGCCAATGCCATCCGGATAGCGCTAATCAACCTGGGACCTTCCTCCAGGTACAAGTTGGCAAGTTCTTTCAGAAGGTCCAGGTCGCCCTCCAGTTGTTGCAGGGCCTGCCCCTGGTCCCAAACTGTCTCGGCGAAAGGTGTTGGTTGCGTATCCGTGCCGGGTCTTGATAGATGAGACTCTACCAGCGTGAAGAGTTCCTTGGGCTGAATGGGTTTGGAGAGGTATCCATCCATTCCCGCTTCCAGGCAACGCTCGTGATCTCCTTTCAGAGCATGGGCCGTCAGAGCAATGATTGGCAAATGAGCTCCGGTTGCCTTCTCGGTTTCCCGGATCGCCAGAGTCGCTTCAAGCCCGTTCATCTCCGGCATCTGGACGTCCATCAGGACCAGGTCGAACGATTCTTCCTGCAGGGCCTGAAGCACTTCCTGGCCGTTGTTGGTCACCTTGACGATATAGCCTTTCCTTTCGAGCAGACGTACAACGAGTCTCTGATTGATAAGGTTGTCCTCCGCCAAAAGAATCTGTGGGTGAACTCCCCGCTTCTTAACTTCAAGGGGATGAGTAGAAACAGCAGAGATCGGGTCAAATCGACCTAGAACGGCCAGGAGTGTTTGCAGCAAGTCCGATGGGCTGACCGGCTTCAGGAGGCAGGCAGAAATACCAAGGTGCTGGTAGCGGTCAGGCTCAATGGCTTCCCCGGCCGAAGTCAGAAGGATGATCCTGATTCCCTCAAAACCAGAGGTTCGGTTGATTTGTTCAGCCACAGTGAGCCCGTCCATGACGGGCATTTGATGGTCAAGAAGAACCAAAGGAATCGTCTCGCTCCGTTCCCAAGCCCGGGAGAGCTGCAGCAAGGCAGCCGGACCGCTTTCCACAATGATCGGCTGCATGCCCCAATGCCGGAGGAACTCCTCCAGGATCTTTCGGCTAGTTTCGTTGTCATCCACTACCAGGATCGGCAGAGACTCAAGCGCAGGAGCCCCTGGGGAGTCCAGGGTGTTGACTTCCTGGGGGTCAACGCCGAAGCAAGCCGTAAAGGCAAAGGAACTCCCTTTGCCGACTTCGCTGCGAAGGCGAAGCTTGCCACTCATGAGTTCCACCAGCTTGGACGAAATTGTCAGACCCAGTCCTGTGCCTCCAAACCGGCGCGTGGTTGATCCGTCTGCCTGAGTAAAGGCCTCAAAAATCAGCTTCTGCTTGTCGGCGGGGATGCCAATCCCGGTGTCGCGAACCAAGAATTGGACCCAGCAAGTCCGGGGGGGATGAAAATCGGGAATCGGGGCCCCAACCTCGCCTCTGCCCCTCATCGCAGTTAATAAAGCAGAGGTTCCAGGCGCCATGGTACCGCCGTCCTTCGGGGAATCCAGAGAGACCTCCACGACAACTTCGCCCTTTTGTGTGAATTTTATGGAATTGCCAATGAGGTTGATCAAGATCTGTCGTAATCGTCCGGGGTCTCCAACCACGCGATCCGGAACTTCAGGAGGAATTCGACAGGCCAATTCAAGTCCCTTCTCATGAGCCCGCAAGGAAAACGCCTTCAGGGTTTCATCCAGGCTGTCGCGCAAACTGAAGGGGCTGGGTTCCAGCTCCATCTTCCCGGCCTCCACCTTCGAGAAATCGAGGATGTCGTTGATGATAGCGGTCAATGAATAGGCGGAGGCTTTGACCATGCCCAAGTACTCCTGCTGCTCTTCTGTCAATTCGGTGCTGAGTAGCAATTCCGCCATTCCGACAATGCCATTCATCGGTGTTCGTATTTCGTGACTCATGTTAGCCAGAAACTGGCTCTTGGCACGATTGGCGGCCTCAGCGGCCTCCTTGGCGTGCAAGAGTTCCTTCTCAGTATGCTTGCGGACGGTAATGTCCCGGGCAATCCCCTGAATTCCAACTGCCTCGGATCCCTGGTGAATCAGTTGGGTGACAACTTCCAGGGTTCTGTATTTGCCGTTCTTAGTGACTATCACAATCTCCCTTGCCGCAGACTTTTCTCCAGCCAGTTCCCGCTTCATCCATTCTCTGGTGTATTCGCGTTCGTATTCGGGCAAGAGATCATACACCCGCATCTGCAAGGCTTCGCTCCGCGAAAAACCCGTTATCTGCTCTCCTGCACGGTTGAGCGAAGTGAACCGACCTCGGAGATCGCAGGTGAAAATGATGTCGTTCGCGTTCTCAACGAGCTCCCGGTAACGTGCTTCAAGGGAAGCTTCTCTTTCCAGCCTGGCTCGGATGACTTCAGTTTGTCGTCGAACTCGTTGTTTCAGAAAGAGAACCCAGACTAGTGCAAAGAGGACGAGAACAACCATCCCGCTCACCGTCCAAATAGCGTGTCCCAGCGTCCACCAGGAAGGCTGTTCCAGAACCACCACATCCTTAGGAAAACGGAGTAACACGCGGTAGGAGAGCGGGGTCTGGTGCTGGTCCGTCTGCACCATACAGACTCCGGTCACCTGCAAACGGCTGCCATTGCGCAGCGAGGCGTATAAAGCTTGCGAGTCCGAACCCTCCAAATGCACATTGAAGATGGTTCCTCTTTCCTGGATCACCAGGACCAATTCGTTGCTTCGGAGGATGCGGTCCAACAGCCGTCCCTCCACCTTCACCAGGTCGGTGTCATACGCTCCAGCCAGCACTGCATCAGCCCGGACTGGCAATGGACTGGGCATGGTTCGGATACCCAGGTTCTGAATATAAGCGTCCTCAAGGATGGACCGGTTTTCTGACAGCGCAGGAAATCCATACGCTTCGATCCACTCGCCGACCTGAAGGGGGTAGGGTTGAATCGTTTGGATCACCAGGCCGCTGTCTTCGTTTTTGATGACGGTCATGCCATCTGAACGTGCGCACATCACCTGGCCTTGCACCCGCATCCGGTGACCGATGGAGGCTTGGGGTGTAAACTGCATTAGGCTTCCTATTGAGCGGAGTGGGAGGGAACTGAGGTCGTTGGGAGCCGGCTGGTCAACCCGGACGTCCTTCAACGAAGGCACCTGGAAGTTGATTCCGGTGAGTTGCCGTTTCTGGTTGAAGTAGGCTCCGCAGACACCGTGCAGCGTGACTTCCGCATCCACAAGCTGCATGGGGTTTCCAGCACCCTGGATGTCAGAAATCACCACATTGAAGCGTCGTCCCCCTGAGACGACTTCCAGGAATAGCTGGTCCGAATCTTGCTTGGCGGTTCGGACGACGCCCCGGACTTCTATCCATTGCGAGTCCTCTCTGCCTGAAAACATCTGGTCTGAAGTGGCCGGGAGCGCCGGCGGGTCAGGGGCAGTACCAAGGATATGGAGTTCTCTGGCAAAGACGATTGGCGCGAAATCGCCGGGTCTGCTGACTCCTTCAAGTTCAATCAAATCTCCACGCTTCACGCGGGGGACCTGGTCTCCACTTTGAACGAAGATTCCTCCGCTGCTGTCCTGCACGAAAAAGGATGCCCAGTTCTTCTCCGCGTAAGTGACGACACCCCGCAAGTGGACGGGGTAACCCAGATTGGCTTTCTCCGGTCTGAGGGACCGTACCTCCCCGACGTGTGAAAGCAGAGGTAATTCAGGCCGCCGTTGGGCTGTGTTCTGACTCGGCGCGACTTCTTCTCCCATCGCACTCTTATAGGGTCCTTCGGAAGAGTCAACAACTCGGGGCGACGCATGTTCGAGTACCGCCTGGGAAGCGGCTACATCGGGGAATCCAACCAGATCGATGTGATCACCGTTAAGAAAAGGGAAGGCTTGCTCCAACCGAACCAGAACACTTCCCGTTTCATCCCGCAACCACAGGAGATCTCTTCCATGCTGAATCTTGGCAAATCCGCGGATGCGGACTCGGTGTCCGCGGAATTCCTCAATTCGGCTGCGAGTTAGCTCTGAAATGGCGCGGACCGGAAGCGAGAAAGGGTCGACCGGGCCTGCCTCTAGGATCCCGATATTCTTCATGCCTGGAACCGCCAGTTTCACCGCCACGACCTGGTGTTTCTGGTTCGAAGTAGTAGAGCAGACCCCCTGTATCTTCACCCTGGAATCTACGAGCCGAGATGTCTCATTCAGCTTGAATTCCATTACCAGAACTTCAATCGAACCCTCCGAAGTGGCTAATTCCAGGCTCAAGCGACCGTTGCTGGGTACCGCCGAGCGGACTATGCCTGTGAGTTCCACCCAATGGCAGTCCAAGCTGCCGGTTTTCAACTCGGCCAGGCCGGCCTTTTGAGGCTGTGGTGGGTCCGACGTGCCAATGACTCTAATTCTTGGTTGGGTAACCACCGGAGAAAAGTCCCCCGGGGCTGCGATTCCGCTCAGTTCGATCAACTGGCCGGACCGCAGAGGAAGTGCGTCCTGTCCCTGAGCCACATAAATGCCGGCGGTTGAATCTTGAACAAAGAGAGTGTGCCAGGAGGCGTCATAGTAGGTCACTATGGCCTGAAAGCGGACAGGGTATCCCCGGTTGGCTTCTTCCGGCGATAACTGGCGAACCTGAAGGGCATTCGAGAGAACGGGAAGATCACGGCTTCCCAGCCCGGGATTGGCTTGGCACAGTCGGATTGCGGACGGGTGTGA
>JBGPHY010000409.1:0-5679 GCA_041484625.1 Terriglobia bacterium
CAGCTGAGAGTACAAAGATCTTGAAAGGTGTGGGGGGCGGCAGGATTGAAGGAATTGTCACTGCCAGTATTCCGTACTTCTGATACCATCGAAAAACCCGTTCCACCTTCTCCTCCGAGAACTTCCTACGCACCAGCACTTCGCCTCCTTTCCTGCCCACTAAATATAGGAGGAGGCAGCCGACAATCGACCCCAAGGTGGTCATCAGGCAATAGTAGAGCATGGAGGAAGGATTCTTCATGGACAGGGCGATGATCAGGATGTCATTGACCTTTGGGAGTGAAAGAAATGAAGAATCGAACATGGCGACGATGAACAACTTGGTTCCACCAATCTGGCCGAGTAGCGCCAGGATGTAGTGTTGAAGTTTAAGTGCCAGCTCTTTCATTCCAGATCCATGGATAGTCAGAAACTAAAGTTCTCTGAGAGAGTGCGGAGATCCTGACCCACATCCACCGTCAGGACAAATCCCTTGCGTCGTTGGGAAAGGGATTCAAACCGAAGGTCGCGCACAGTCACCCTGTAACCTTGGGGGTTAGGTACTACGCTGAACACCGGGTACCGTGCAAAATCCAGAAAGATCCTGGCCTGAGGTCCCCCACTGGCTGCTTCGACGATAGCCGCCTGCTCCGCTTTGTGAATGCGTCGATTTTTTGGCGATCCCAGCAGACCGCCCTCCAACGGCCTCCATCCCGCCTCTGTGACTCGATATGCGCTTTCAGTTTCCACGATGCCGTACCAGCCGAATGGGTTAAACGCTTGGGGGACCGCACCAACCCTCCAATTGGGTTCATCTGAGTCGGTAAACTGGGCTAGTTCCATGAGCGCTTGCCGATGAGACAGGCCCTTGGCGCCCCAGTACGCGACAATCAAGAAAAGACAGATCAAGGCTGGTGTACGATAATCCCTTTTCCTGACTCCAATCTCTTGATTGATCAACCCAAAAAAAGAGGAAAGCCCCAGCGTTAAGCCCAGAGTGGTTAACATCCAGGGGTCCACTATGAACACCAGATCACCGGCGTACCAACTGCCGGTGAAGGGCAGGAATGGACGTAGCCCGTAGCTGTTGGTGAAATCAAGCAGGACATGACTGCCAATCCCCGCAATTGCCAGAAGAAAATATCTCCACCAGGGGACCGATTGGCCTTTCTTGAGTAGGCGATTGTGAATAAAATACATCACCGTGCCGAGAACCAGCGACCCCAGGGGGATTCCAATGAGGGAATGAGTAATACCCCGGTGATACTTCAGGTAACAGATGCTTCCTCCAAGGAATGTGACAACGTCAATGTCCGGAAAGATGGCACCGATGATCAGGGTGGCGGTGGCACGGGGAGCCAGTCGGTTCAGCCCGGCTCGGCCCAGGGCCAAGCCGTAGAGCGTGTGGGTCAAATTATCCATATCAGGTATGACACCTAATCCTTCCAAGGGGTCTGCGGTGGTGCTGGGGGGAGGACTGGCCGGCCTCAGCACCCTTTGGCATCTGCAAAAAGCGGGATATGATAACAGTTTCCTCTTCGAGAGGGAATCTCGAGTTGGAGGCTTGGCCCGGTCTGAAGTCGTCCAGGGATTTACCTTTGACTATACGGGCCATCTGCTGCATTTTCAGAATCCGGCAGTCCGGCAGTTGGTGGCTGACCTGCTCGGGGAAAACCTTCACTATCTGGACAGGGACTCCTGGATCCTATCGAAGGGGGTCTGCACTCGCTATCCCTTTCAGAGCAACCTTTACGGCTTGCCCCCTGACGTCATCGATGAATGCATCTCCGGCTACATTGCGGCCCGACAGGGGAATTCGCCGCAGGCGGAGTCTTCCCGGTTTTCCTCAGACTATTCGAGCTTCCAAGAGTGGATTGAAAGGACTTTGGGTGCCGGGATTGCCCGGCATTTCATGGTGCCCTACAACGAAAAACTCTGGACCGTCCGATTGCAGGACCTCACTTGCGAGTGGATGGGCCGGTTCGTGCCGTCCACCTCGCTCCAGCAGATTCTGGAGGGTGCCCGGCAAGATCAGAAGCAAAGTTCCGGCTATAACGCCCGCTTCGGATATCCATTACAGGGGGGTATTGAAGCCCTGCCGCGGGCTTTTCATTGCGGCCTGAAGAGTGTTTTCGTTCGATCTGAGGTGGTTCAGGTTGATCTCAAAAGTAAAGTGGTGAGGCTCGATAACGGGGAAGAGATCCAGTTCGAGAACCTTGTTTCCACGCTGCCTCTGCCGGAATTAATCCGCATCTTGCCCGAAACCCCGGCCACCGTCAACTCGGCAGCGTCACGCCTGCGATTCAACTCTGTTTACAATGTGAATCTTGGGGTGGGCCGAAAGCTGAGCAAAAAGCACTGGATCTATGTCCCGGAGCCGGACTTCCTCTTCTATCGAATCGGTTTCCCGGATAATTTCTCGCCCTATCAGGCGCCGGAGAGGTGTGGATCTGTCTATACTGAAATTGCCTATTCTCAATGGAAGCCACTCGATAAAGCTCAAGCCCTCGAACGGGTGAAACACGACCTGATCAGAACCGGGATTCTCCAGAAAGAGGACCCGATCCTGGCCGAGTGCTGCCTGGATATCCCTTGTGCCTATGTGATTTACGACCATCAATATCGCCCCAGCGTTGACCTGATTCTGCAGTTTCTCTATGAACAGGGAATTTGGAGTATCGGCCGTTATGGGGAATGGAAATATTCGGGGATGGAGGAGGCGATCTGGCAAGGTAAGCAGGTGGCGGATCAGATTCTAAGGTGCACCAGATAATGCGAGAGGGACGCGTACACTTTCATTAGTGCTGGCGCCCCGATCTTGAGGGAGTGGAGATCTTATGAAACGACGCAAGCTGAGAATCTGTCTTTGGTTCATGGGGGTCGTTTTGATGGGCGGCATGCTGGTGGGTCCAGCCGCGTTTTCCGGGCGGCCAATGCAGAGGGGAGGAGAAGACCAGCTCGACAAAGACAATGAGGCCAAGATGGAGAAACAGAGGCAGGACGATGCTTTTAACAAGCTGAAGGAAAACGCCGAGAAATTTTACCAGGGCGCTGGTGAACTAAAGGAGATGGTCGAGAACTCAAACCGCCACACCTACTCGCTGCAAATTATCAAGAAAACCGAGGAACTGGAGAAGCTGCTGAAAGATATCCGCCGCCGGGCCAAAGAGGGGAACTGATGGATATACCGGGTTTACCTGTTGAGATTGGGTTTGTCGGTGCCATGGGAATTGCGACGGAGCACAACGCTCCACCAACCAGAGCAAGTTGCGATCCTAGAAATACTATTTGAGATGACCTCTTAAACGTAGGAGGTCCGTTTGGCTTGTTTGGAACGGTGGCGTTCCAGAGCCAGCTGGATGAGTCGGTCAACCAGTTCCGGGTAGCCCACACCTGTGGCTTCCCAAAGTTTTGGATACATGCTGATGGAAGTGAATCCCGGGATGCTGTTGATCTCATTGACCAGGATCTCGCCAGACTGCTTCACCAGGAAGAAGTCAACCCGGGCCATACCGGCACATTCCGTCGCCAGGAAAGTCTGAATAGCCAGTTCCTGGGTTCGTCTCAGCTGGTCTTCTCCGAGTGGCGCAGGGATGAGCAATCTCGACTCTTCGTCAATGTACTTGGCTTCGTAATCGTAGAACTCTCGTGAGGGAATGATTTCTCCAGGCAGGGAGGCCATAGGCTGATCATTTCCCAGGACGGAGCATTCGATTTCTCTCGCTTCAACCCCTTGTTCCACGATAACTTTCCGATCAAACTGGTAAGCCAAGTCAATGGCCGAGGACAGGGCTTCAGGGGACTTCACCTTGCTGATTCCGACTGACGAGCCCAGGTTGGCAGGTTTGACAAAGCAAGGGAATCTCAACTTTTCTGCAATCTCCTGCCGAATTCGGTCTGGCTTACACTGCCACTGAAAGTCCAGAAACGCCAGGAACCCCACCTGGGGGATGCCAGCCTCCTTCAAGAGGCGCTTCATGACGTCTTTATCCATGCCGACTGCAGAACCAAGCACTCCTGCTCCCACATAGGGGATATTGGCCATTTCCAGCAACCCCTGGATAGTCCCGTCTTCACCGTAAGTTCCGTGTAAGACGGGGAAGACCACGTCAAGGGCCACTTTGCCTTCAATCGCATTCCGATTAGGCTGAATCTGAATCAGGTGATGGCTCGCCGGTTCTGCCGGCAGGAATACGGATGTGCCGGTCTCCAGGATGCGGATTAAGTCGTCCTCCAGGAATTCGGGATCACTGCGCCATTGCCCCTCTTTGGTGATTCCGATGGGAATGAGGTGGTACTTCTCCCGATCCATCGCCTTCAGAACTGATATCGCAGAACGCAGCGAGACTTCATGCTCACCGGACTTCCCCCCGAATAAGACCGCCACCTTGATTTTTTCCATTACAGTATTTTCTTCCCGAGCGCTGAGAGGATCAATTCGACTCCCAGGTTGGCTGTTGTATTCATGTGATCGAGAACCGGATTGACTTCGACAAGCTCCAAGGCCAGGAGCTTATTGGAATCAGCGATCATCTCCATGGCGAGGTGAGCTTCCCGGTACGAGGCGCCTCCTTTGACCGGAGTGCCAACGCCCGGGGCATAAGCCGGGTCAATGAAGTCCATGTCCCAGGAAACCACAAACCCGGCGGTTTGTCGGGAAGCGTATTTAATGGCCTCCTCGACGGTACTGCGCATCCCCTTTTCATCGATGTCCCGCATGGTGAAAACGCGAACGGCTGAAGAGGTCAGTAGTTCCTTTTCTCTGGGATCGACGTCCCGGATTCCAACCAGGACGGCATTCTGGGGTTGTACCTTGGGGCAAATTCCAAACAAATGGGTTAATTCCTCGGGCCCCACTCCCACCACAGTCGCGAGAGGCATTCCATGGATGTTTCCGCTGGGTGAGGACTCGGGAGTGTTGAAATCGGAATGTGCGTCAAACCAGATCAGGCCGACTTTCTGATTAAGCGCATGGAAATATTTGGCCACTCCCGCCAGAGAGCCGATAGCGATTGAGTGGTCTCCACCCAGGATCAGGGGCAGGCGTCCCTGGTCAAGACAACTTTCCACCAACTGGGCTAGGTGCTGGCAAACCGACACGATCTCCTTCAGAAATCTACTCTTCGGATCGCCATAGTGCTGGGTTTCCGGAATGGTGACGGGAACATTGCCCACATCCTCCACCGAGTGCCCTAGCGACGCCAATCGTTTATTCAGGTCGGCGACGCGCACTGCACTAGGACCCATATCGACCCCCCGACGGCCGCCGCCCAGATCCAGGGGTACTCCAATCACGCTGATGGGTCTCATGGGACTTTGCTCGTCCTCATTATGGTTCAGGGCTAAGGTCGCAAACGGTAGATGGTCCTCGGAAACGGAATAGATTTCCGTACGTGCTCCAGGCCGCAAATCCAAGCCACGACACGCTCGATACCCATACCAAAGCCAGCATGCGGAAACGTCCCATACTTGCGCAGGTCCAAGTACCATTGGAACGCTTCAGGCGGAAGCTGATGCTCTTCGACCCGCCGGGTCAGCAGATCCAGGCTGGAGGCCCGCTGGCCGCCCCCTATGATTTCGCCGTATCCCTCCGGCGCCAGAACATCGACACACAAAGCCAGTTCCGGCCGATGGGGATCAGGCTCCATGTAAAAGGCCTTGATCTGAGACGGGTAACGATGAACCATGACCGGCCGGTCA
>JBGPHY010000410.1:0-5672 GCA_041484625.1 Terriglobia bacterium
ATGCTTGGGAATGCTATCTTCGTCAACCCCGGACTGGGTGAACCACCGACTGGAGAGCCGTGTGCGGGAGATCCGCCTGCACGGTTCGGAGGGGGGAGGGGCCGAATTCAATCGGCTCTTCCTACCCCTATAGATCGACACAGTGCTCGATCTGGCTATCCAGATTGCCGACGCGCTGGATGCGGCCCACACCAAGGGGATCATCCATCGGGATATCAAGCCGGCCAACATCTTCGTTACCCAGCGCGGCCAGGCCAAGATCCTGGGCTTAGGACTCGCCAAGTTCGCTCATGCTCCCCTTGCGCAATCGCTCTGCCGGCGGTTGGACTTCGATCGGCTTCAGAACCAGGTAGCGTTTCCTGTGATGAAGGCATGCTCCTGCGTTTCCGTGCGTTTAGGCATGCTGAATTCCTTCTTAAAATTCTAGCTTTACCATTCACCAAAAGGAGGCATTATGAAAACATCAGGTTTCACGAAAAATTCCTTTGCGCCGATCCGATTTCTTTTTTCACTCCCCAGAAGCTCGGTGCCCTTGCTGCCCTCGATTGTTTTTCTGTTGCTAGTACTGGCAAATTCTTCAGTTGCCTGGGCTGCAAAAGTGATCATTCGCACAGCCAAGCCTTATTCTTCGTTGGTCCTGGCTATCGAACAGCGGGGCGGGAAGGTCACTCATCAATACCGATACGTGAATGCCATTGCAGCCGAGATTCCGGACGCAGCCATGCAAAGCATCCGTGCCGTGTTGCCTAGTGGGGCGGTTGCCAAAGACTTGATGGTCGAACTCCCTAATGTGGCTTTGGATCGTCGGACCGGGTCTCGACTAGCGGCAGAAGACGAGGCAATGGAGGTAGCAACCCTGGATACCGGCGAGTTGTCTGCACTTGGATCAGCTAGTCCTGATGCCTACCTCATCAACAACACTCTCATGAACCTTGGGGCAGTCCACGGAGGAGGTTTTCTCGGACAAGGAATGAAAGTGGCGGTCATCGATACCGGGATTCGTCCTGGGTTCCCTCACATCGGCCTCGACGGCTCGGTGATCGGCGGAGAGGATTTTGTGGGCGATGGAAAAGGTTACAGCAACCCTGCCAATAATGGCCACGGAACCTTTGTTGCGGGGATGATTTCTGCGAATGTGGTATTCAACTTCGCAACGTCCTCGTCACTCCTCAACGCAGTCAAGACGTATTGTTCAAGCTGCGTCACGAACACAACTAGAATCCCGATGGTTGGGTCCGCTCCCTTATCGAGTATCTACGCACTCCGCATCTTTGCCCCTACGGGAGGCGCCCCGACTTCAAGGATTATTGCAGCCATGGAGCGGGTCTTGGAACTCAGAGAGAATTTCGATAATGGCATGGCGGAAACACTAAAGCCCGATGGGCGCTATGACGCGCTCAACATTAAGGTCTGCAATATGAGTCTGGGAGGAACCACGACCTTCGCGGGAAGAGATCTGGAAGACGAACTCACCAATGCATTCCTGCAAAGGGATATTGTGCTGGTGACGAGTGCTGGAAATGCGGGACCGAGCGGAACCACAGGAGGCTCTCCAGCCACTGGGTTTGGTTCACTGGCAGTGGGTGCAAGCTCTTCTCCTGTCCACGAACGAATTCTGAGGCAACTGCAACTGAGCAGCGATCTCGGTCCCTTACGTGGGCAGCTGTTTCGACCGTTCGGCGGCATCCAGACAGCCTACTTCAGTTCACGCGGGCCAACAGCCGACGGCCGCGTTAATCCAGACATTGTGGCAAACGGCTTTGCCAGCTTTGGCCAGGGCTTGTCAGGTGGCGCAACGAGCATCAACATAGCCAGTGGTACAAGTTTCAGTGGACCCAGTGTTGCCGGTGTCGCCGCGGTTTTACGTCAAGCGGTGCCGACAGCCACAGCACGCCAGTTGCGAAATGCCCTGGTAATGTCAGCCAATCCAAACCTGATCCAGGATGGCTCCGGTCCTGAGGATCGTGGAGCCGGTTATGTGGACGCAGCAAGTGCCCTGCAATGGCTGCAATCTGGCGCCGCGCCAGACACTCCTGGGCTCGCGGGTGGAATGAATCCAAATGTCAAAGTGAACATAAACCAGGGAGTGGGGATCCAGTCTCAAACTGGAAATGTCACTCAAACAGTGCAAGGCCTGCTTCCTGGACAACGCTATGAGATTTACTACCGTGTCACCCCCAACACATCTGCGGTGATCGTCACGCTTTCAGGTGTTGTGCCGGGGAATCCGCAAAATGTGCTTTTCGGGGATGACGTCATACTGACAGTGCATAGCGCCAAGACCAGTGCAATTGGAGAAGGCGATTACAAGGTGTTCGAGTTCACACAAGGTGGAATCTTCGTCGTCTCCAATCCTGAGACCGGCTTGATGCGAGTCACTCTAAATGGAGACTGGACGAATGCAAGTCCGATTGTAGCAACCGTGAACATCGTCTCGCTGAAAGATCCGATCCCTCATTTTACGGCGCAATCCAAACTCGCCGATGGCGGCATGAAGGCGATTCCTTTCTCAGTCCCCGCGGGAGCCAAGAAGCTCAACGTGCGGCTCAGCTGGCGCACGGACTGGGGTTCCTATCCCACCAATGACATCGACATGTACCTGGTCGATCCCGACGGAGACACGAACCTTGAAGGAGCCATGCTGAATAATCCGGAACAGGTGGACATCTCAAATCCAAAAACTGGAGCCTGGATGGCGATTGTCGACGGGTTTGCGATAAACACGGGAGACGACAAATTCGAATTACGGATTGAACTGGACGGCAAGGTCTTGAAGTAATGCGGCAACTGCTGGTTGCCGCATTACTTATGGCACAGAAGGCGCGGTATCGTGACAATTTTTTTCCGCTATAGCTCAAGCGCTTGAGCTTCCAGTGTTGTGTAAGGGGGAGTGCGAAATTCCTGCTCCAGAATTGACGGAAGAAGTGCAATGTCAGGCCGCGCTTTCAAATCAACAAATCTCAACCCATTAGGCACCATTTTTCGGAGGGACGGGCGATGAGCGAAGGTAATGGGAGGGCGGTGCAGCCGGGGTTAAGCCCCGGAGAAAAAAGCACGGAAAGCATCAACCGTTCGCCCGACAGCGGACAATGGATTGGGGACTACCGCCTGGTTCGCAAGATCGGCGAAGGTGGGATGGGGGTTGTCTATGAAGCCGAGCAGCAACATCCGCGACGACCTGTGGCCCTGAAGGTGATTCGCGGGGGGCGTTACGTGGACGAGCACGTGGTGAAATTGTTTGAACGTGAGGCCCAGGCGCTGGCCCGGCTGAAACACCCCGGCATTGCTGCCATCTACGAAGCGGGCCACACCGAGGATGGGCAGCACTTCTTCGCCATGGAACTGGTGCGCGGGGTGCCTTTGCTGGACTACGCGCTGTCGCGGCGGCACGAGGTGCCCCCGGAAGCCAGTGAGTTGAAGGAACGTCTGCGACTGTTCTGCAAAATCTGTGAGGCGGTCAACTATGCCCATCAACGCGGGGTGATTCACCGGGACTTGAAGCCCTCAAACATCCTGGTTAGCAGTGGGGAGGGGATGCGTGGGAGCGGCAGTTCGCTGGAGGTGGTGCCAGAGGTCAAGATTCTGGATTTCGGGTTGGCACGGATCACGGATGCGGATGTGGCGGTGTCGACGATCATCACCGAGGTGGGGCAGATTCAGGGGACGTTGGCTTACATGAGCCCGGAACAGACGCACGGCAACCCGGACGAGATTGACTTGCGCAGCGATGTTTACACGCTGGGGGTCATCCTTTACGAGATGTTGACGGGTCAGCTGCCTTATGAAGTGCACAAGGGGATGCCGCACGAAGCTTTGCGGGTGATCTGTGAAGAGGCGCCGCAGCCACCCAGCCGGTTGGGGTTTTTGACGAGGGAGCAGGGGCGGGAGAAGATTGACCGGGATCTGGATACCATCCTCCTGAAGGTCTTGGAGAAGGAGCCGTGGCGGCGTTACCAGAGCGCGTTGGCGCTGGCGGAGGATGTGGAGCGGTATTTAAATGACCAGCCGATTCTGGCGCATCCACCCAGCACGATCTACCAGATTCGCAAGCTGGTAGCGCGGCACAAGGCAGTGGTGGGGTTTGTGGTGACGCTGGCGCTGCTGGTGACGGGGTTTGGCATTGCCATGGCGGTGCTGTCGGCGCGGATTGCGCGGGAGCGAGACAAAGCGATTGTGGCGGAGCGGACGGCGCGGCAAGTGTCGTCGTTTTTGGTGGATCTATTTAAAATATCGGACCCGAGCGAAGCACGAGGGAACACGGTGAAGGCACGGGAGATTTTGGACCAGGGGGCGGAGAGGATCTCAGGGGAACTGAAAGAGCAACCCGTGGTACAGGCGACGCTGATGGACACGATGGGGAGGGTGTATCAGAGCCTGGGAATTTACGGGAAGGCCCAGCCGCTGTTGGAGGGTGCGTTAAAGACACGACAACAGAAATATGGCAATGCGCACCCGGAGGTGGCGGAAAGTTTGAACAACCTGGGGGCATTGCTGCAGGCCAAGGGGGAATACGCGAGGGCGGAACAGATGTTCAATGACTCGCTAGCGATACGTCGGAAGCTGCTGGGTGAGGAGGCCCCGGCCATTGCCGAAAGCCTGAATAACTTGGGCGGCGTTCACTACTTTACCGGAGACTACACAGGGGCAGACCCGTTATATCGCCAGTCACTGGCCATGTATCGCAAGCTCCTGGGCAATGAGAGTCTGGAGGTTGCCGGAGTTCTCAACAATCTGGCGATGAACCTGAAAGCGTTAGGGGATTATGAGACCCTGGAACCGTTATACCGCGAGTCGCTAGAAATCCGACGCGAGGTGCTGGGCAATGTGCACCCAGCCATCTCCCAGAGTCTGAACAACCTGGCGATGTTTCTGTATCGGAAAGGAGAGTATGACCGGGCAGAGCCGCTGTTCCGCGAGGCGCTGGCCTTGAACCGCAAATTGTACGGTGAGGAGCACCCGGAGGTGGCCACCAGCCTCAACAACCTTGCCCTGTTGCTTCGCGACAAGGGCGACTACGCCGCCGCCGAACCACTATTTCGCGAGACGCTGGCCCTTCACCGTAAGCAGCTAGGTGAGGAAAGCGAGGGCACCATTGGTGCCATGAACAGTCTTGCCCACTTACTGACCAAGAAAGGCGACACCAGGGCAGCCGAGTCGATGTTTCGCGAAGCGCTTTCTCTGCAGCAACAGAAGTTCCCCGAAAGCCACTGGGAGATCGCCACAACCAAGAGCCTGCTTGGAGCTTGCTTAACGGCCCAGGAACGATACCGAGAGGCCGAGGTTTTATTGTTGGAGGCCTACCCGATCATCCGGGAGAAGTTCGGCGACAAGCACGACCGGACAAAGGTTGCGCTGAAACGTGTCGTCGACCTCTACACTTCCTGGGGCAAGCCCGAGAGGGCAGCGACGTATTCTGTGCTGCTGCCTCAGCAATAACCATTTCCTGGAGGGTTGACTGCTCTCTTCTTAATCGATTCCTCGGGTGGCACTCCACAGCGCTTGACCAACGGACCATCGAACGAGGCTGCAGCCGCCTTTTCACGGGATGCAAGTGGATCATCTTCCGCTCGGGCAGGACAGGCCAAATGCAAATCTGGAAAATGCCCGCGGATCGAAACCGCAAGAGTGGCGCTACAGTGCAGGTCAACCGGAACGAAGGGATTTCCCCCGGG
>JBGPHY010000411.1:0-5658 GCA_041484625.1 Terriglobia bacterium
AGAGGCTCTGCCGGTAGTCAATATCATCGAGTACACTTACGGAGCCTGGAAAAAGGGCCGCCTCAAGCTGGATCCAAATGTCATCGCGGAGAGGGTCACCTATCATGATCCCTGCAACATTGCCCGCCCTGGTTGGATTGTCGAACAGCCACGCGAACTCCTGAAAGCATTCTGCAAGAACTATGTTGAGATGACTCCCAACCGGCGCAACAACATCTGCTGTGGCGGTGGCACAGTCTCCATTGATGAGATACGTCCCTACCGCACTTCCGTGGCGGGAAAGCTGAAAGCCGAGCAGATCCGGGCGACCGGAGCGAAGTACTGCGTCGCTCCATGCGCCAACTGCAAGAAGCAGCTCCGGGAGCTGATGGAAGATCAAGGGATCGATTGCCAGATCGTTGGCCTCCACGACCTGCTGTACAAGGCGATCATTTTTGAGGCTCCTGCACCGGAGCTTGTGGCCCCAGCAGTGGGAAACCCGGAAAGGACGGTGTGACTTGGAAGCTTGGATCGAGTTCGGACGAGGGCCGTTGTTCCGGTTCTCTTTTGCTCTCATGGTTCTTGGCCTGCTTCGGATCTTTACTCTGACCGTTATCGGGATGATTGAAGCCTACCGGCAAAGCCCGGACAAGATCGTGCCATGGAAAGATCTCTTGCGGAACACGACGGCATGGCTGTTTCCCGTAAGGCGGTTATGGACCAAGCAGCCAGTGTACAGTGCGACTTCCTTGTTGTTTCACATTGGTTTGATTCTGATTCCGTTGTTCCTTTCGGCCCACGTTCTGTTATGGAAGCGGTCTGTGGGCTTTGCCTGGGCTCCAATTCCCCAGATTTTCGCTGACTGGCTGACGCTCGTGGTCATCATGACGGGACTGGGTATCTTTCTGGGCCGTCTGCTGCACTCGGATGCGCGGAAGATCAGCCGGCGCCAAGATTACATGTGGCCACTTCTCTTAGTGATTCCCTTCGCCACCGGATATGTTTGCTCAAACGCAAACATCGCACCCAAGACGTATCAGTTGATGATGCTCATCCATATCCACTCGAGGAACCTGATCCTCGCCATGATCCCGTTCACCAAGATTGCGCACTGCGTCCTGGCCCCGCTCTCACAGTTCGTAACCGCTATCGCCTGGAAATTCCGGGCCGGTGCCGGCGACAAGGTTGCCGCCACCCTCGGATATGCAGAGCAACCCTCCTGGGTGGAAAAGGCACGACTGACCAAGAGGGAGGTCTAGTTTCGATGACAGTAGCCATACTGACCGATACGACAAAGTGCATTGGGTGCCATGAATGTGTCATTGCCTGTAAGAAAACGAATGGGCTCCAACTTGATATTCCAAGGCGTTGGGATCTCGACGACGGCCTTACGGCCAGAAACTGGACGTCAATTGTGGAGGGGCCAAATCATAGGTTCGTGCGGAAGCAGTGCCGCCATTGCTTGGAACCAGCCTGCGTATCGGCATGTCCTGTGGCGGCTCTACAAAAGACCGAACTCGGACCCGTTGTGTACGACAGCAATAAGTGCATGGGCTGCCGCTATTGCATGATGGCTTGCCCTTACGGTATTCCCCGTTACGACTGGGATCAGGCCATCCCCTACGTCCGAAAATGCATTCTCTGTTACGGCCTGATCCGCACTGGTGGCGAACCTGCCTGCACCAGGGCGTGCCCGACCAAGGCGACTATCTTCGGCGACCTCGATCAACTGATTGCGGAAGCTCACCGTCGGATTCGTGAAGAGTCCGGTCCATACATCAACAAAGTCTGGGGAGAGCACGAGGTTGGAGGGACATTAGTCCTCTACATCTCTGATGTCGATCTTTCGTTCCTGACCCATGGAAAGGCGCTTGGCGAGAAGCCTGTTCCGGAAACGACCGCAGCCGCTATGAATGCTGTGCCGTTCGCTTTCACGGGAGTGCTGGCGGCGATGGCAGGGGTGAACTGGATTATCGGCCGGCGGATGAAGGTCATGGAAAGTGAAGGACCCCTGCAAGGCGAACCGGAGGATAAGACGGATGGATAGGGCTCGGAGACTGAAATTCTGGCTCTGGATGTTGACCGGTTTAGCCGCGGCGGTGGCTGCCGCGCGTTTTCTGTTCGGCCTCGGCACGACCACGAATCTCTCTGACGCATATCCGTGGGGATTGTGGATCGGTTTCGATGTCATGAGCGGCGTGGCATTGGCGTCAGGCGGATTTATCATCACCGCCACTGTGTATATTTTCAAGCTGGAGAAATTTCATTCCGTTGTCCGGCCTGCGGTGCTGACGGCATTCCTTGGTTATGTGGCCGTGGTGGTTGGTTTGTTGTTCGATCTCGGTTTGCCCTGGAACATCTGGCACATGATCGTTTTCTGGAACCCGCACTCCCCGCTGTTTGAAGTCGGTTGGTGCGTGATGCTCTACCTGGCTGTCTTGGCACTCGAGTTCTTCCCGGTGCCGGCCGAAGAATTCAGCGCCTTGGCCAGGATCAGGCGGGGACTAATCAAACTTCGCTTGCCGCTGGTGATTTGCGGGATTGCACTCTCGACCCTGCACCAATCGTCACTCGGTTCTCTTTTCTTGATCATGCCGTATCGCCTGCACCCTCTCTGGTATTCGCCGATCCTTCCCGTGAACTTCTTTGTGTCGGCGATTGGCCTGGGACTGCTGATGGTGATATTCGAGAGTCACTCCACTGCCTATCTGTACCGGCGCACGCCGGAATCCAAGCTGCTCAGCAGGCTCGGCGGGGCGGTTCGCTGGGTGCTGCTGCTGTATCTCGCCCTTCGCCTCAGCGACCTCGCCGTGCGCGGTCAGCTCGCCCACTTGAGGGGCAGCGAGTGGCAGGTGTGGATGTTCTGGTTTGAATTAACCCTCATGGCAATTCTCCCGGCAGCCCTCTTCTTCACGCCTCGGGTAAGAAACTCGCGGGCTGGCCAGTGGACGGTCGCGAGCATGGGCGTGTTTGGAATCGTCCTGAATCGCATCAATGTGGGTGGTCTGGCCCATCTTAGGAAAGGCCCCCAATTCTACCTGCCCGCCTGGACTGAGATCGCAATCAGCGCGGGAGTTGTTTCGGCGGCAGTCCTGGCCTTCCTTTTCATCATTGAACGATTCAGGATCTGGGAAAAGCGGCCTGCCGACCCGGAGACTGATCCGCAGAAGCTGCCGGAATTTGACAAAGTGGCCACGACCTGGCTGGGCGTGCCCAATGTGGCAGCGCGCACAGTGTATTCGCTAGCGTTCATCCTGTCTGCATCAGTGGGTCTAGCGGCTTTAAAGCCACAGCCTGTTCCGAGCCGCGGCGTAGAACCCACGCCAGTTCATCACGCTCGGGGCGGAGACACGCTCTGGATCGACGGCAATCTTGATGGCTTTGGGGTTGCCTTTAATCATCTGGAACATCAGAACCGGAACGGCCAGAAAGCCTCTTGTGTCAAGTGCCATCATATGAATTTCCCGCGGGACCGGAATTCCGGTTGTTACCAATGTCACAGCGACATGTATCTGGCAAGTGACGCGTTCCAGCACGACTGGCATGCCTTACCGACAGGCGGCCGGGTAGCCTGCTTTGAGTGTCATACGAAAGGTAAAGCCCGCACCGCCGAAAGTTCCAAGCCTTGCTCAGGGTGTCATAAAGACCTCATCCCCGAAGGCTCGCTCATTCAGGTCAAACAGTACCGCGCCTTGGGCTATACGCAAGCTTTACACCAGCTTTGTATAGGCTGCCATGCAAACGTGGCCAAAGAAAAAGGCAAGCCGGATCTGGCTCGCTGCAATTGGTGCCACAAGGGGAAACTCACGTTTCCCGAGAGCACCCATCTGGCTTTCCAAGAAGGAGAACGGGTTGGCGCAGAAGTCGTGCTGCCTCCGATTTCGACGCGATGATCGGCAATATTCCTCCTGAACTGGACCGTCTGCTCGCTCGAGGCATATGTGAGCATATCCCCTTCAATCTGGCCTTGATTGATCGCGAATTCCGTGTGGTCGCAGCAAACAGGAACTTCGAAGAGTACTTCGGCGACTGGCAGGGGCGCCGGTGTTTCGAAGTTTACAAGGGCTCCACGCAGAGATGCGAACGGTGTCAAGCCCTGGCCACCTTTGCCGACGGGCGCGTGCGTGTCTCTGACGAAACCGGGGTCGATCGCCATGGGCGCAGTTGCCATTACGTTGTGCACCTTGCACCCCTCAAGGACGCAGAAGGTCAGGTGAATTATGTTATTGAAATGACTACCGACCTGACAGAAACCCGGCACTGGCAGCGGGAGTACGAACTGTTCTTTGAGCGCGTACCTTGTTATGTTTCGGTCGTCGACAGAAACTTCCGTGTCATTCGAGCGAACGCCAAGTTCCGTGAGGGTTTCGGCGAAACGGTGGGCAAATTCTGTTACGAAGTCTACAAACGGCGCAAGGAACCCTGTTCCAACTGTCCTGCCGAGCTGACTTTTAGAGACGGGACAGAGCACGTCTCAGACCAGATCGGCGTTCACCAAGACGGCTCCCCCGCACACTACGTCGTCACCACCTCTCCGCTCTCGCGCGGGGAGGGAGGCGTTCGGCATGTCATTGAGATGGCCATCGATATGACTCAGGTCTGGCAGCTCGAAGACGAATTGAGAAAGGCCAAGGACTTCTATGAGTGCCTGATTCAGAACTCCGTCTCCGGCATTCTGGCTGTGGACTTGCTGGGCAATGGAAAAGTGATGAACCCGACTGCACAGGCCCTGCTGGATTGGAAGACGGAGCAACTGCCTACGGCAACCCAACTGAAAGAGATGCTACCGGAAGAATTCTGCCAATACGGCTCCGAAAACGGTGGAATCGTTGAGTTGCCGGAAGCCTATGTCCTCAACACCCGCAAAGAGCAGATTCCAGTCCGGTTCTCTGCGGTGGGGCTGAAGAGCCGGGACAAACAGCTTGGCCGGGCGGCGTTTTTGCAAGATCTTCGTTTCATTAAACGGCTGGAGCAGGAAAAACTCGAGGCGGAACGTCTGGCCGCGGTGGGTCAGACCGTGGCTGGGCTGGCTCACACTATCAAGAACCTCCTGATGGGGCTGGAAGGGGGAATGTACATGCTGGACACTGGTCTGCGTCGTGCCGATGCGGACCGGATCGCCAGCGGGTGGGAGGTTCTCCAGCGCAACTTCGAGAAGACCACCACACTGGTGAAGGATTTTCTCAGTTTCTCAAAAGGTCGGGTCCCCGAACTGCAACCGACGGACCCGAACGGGCTAGCTCGAAGTGTGGTCGATCTGTACCGTGAGGCTGCCCGCCTGCAGGGAGTTGAGCTAGTGCTGGAGCCCGGACCTGAAGTTCGCGAGGCACTTCTTGATCCTCATGGGATGGAAACCAGTCTGACCAATCTGCTCTCTAACGGGATTGATGCCGCAATGATGCGCGATGAATCCGGCGGCAGGATGGTTGTTCGCACGCGGGAAGAGGATGGAGAACTGATCTTTGAAGTCATTGACAACGGCTGTGGATTGGGAAGTCAAACGGAGAGTCTTCACCACTTTCTTCACAACCAAGGGAGGAAAAGGGACTGGCCTTGGTCTCCTGACCACACGGAAGATCGTCCAGGAACATGGCGGCCGTATTGAAGTAGAATCCACCAGCGGAAAGGGGTCGATATTCCGCATCCATCTGCCGCGGAAGCGTCTCGAAACGCTGGCTG
>JBGPHY010000412.1:0-5653 GCA_041484625.1 Terriglobia bacterium
CGGGGCCAGTGCGACAGCAAAGGCGGCTGAACATGGCAAATAAGATCAAGATTTCTCTTCGCCATGTCGGCCGGATCTTTCTCAGTCAGCAGGGGGAGAGAGTGGAAGCCCTTCGCGACGTCAACCTTGAAGTCGAGGATGTGTATTCTGCCGAGGGGCGCGACGTGGGGGAATTTCGCGTTTTGCTGGGACCCTCGGGGTGCGGGAAATCCACGATCCTGCGCTGTGTGGCGGGTCTGGACCGGCCTAGCAGCGGCGAAGTGTTGGTGAATGGAAAACCGGTCACAGGGCCGGGCCGCGATCGAGGCATGGTCTTTCAAAAGTACACTTCCTTCCCATGGCTGACGGTGGCTGACAATATTGCCTATGGTCTGAAGCTCATAGACACACCGGCCGTGGAGTGCCAGCAGACAGTCGCCCATCTGATCCAGGCGGTGGGGCTTTCCGGGTTCGAAAAGGCCTATCCGGATACGCTTTCAGGAGGTATGCAGCAGCGCGTTGCCATTGCACGCACGCTTGCGCTTCGCCCTGAAGTCATCCTGATGGACGAGCCTTTCGGGGCTCTGGACGCTCAGACACGAAGCGACATGCAGCAGTTGCTCTTAAGAATCTGGGAAGAAAGCGCCAGCACTATTTTGTTTGTAACTCATGACGTCGAGGAAGCCATCTACCTGGCTGACCGGCTTTATATTGTCAGCCCGCGGCCGGGAACGATCATGGAGGATATCCCCGTGCCATTTGGCCGCCCGCGCGACTCTGCGGTAAAGCAAGCCAAGGAATTTCAAGACCTCGTGCACTATATTCTAGGCTGCCTGCGACGCGCGCCCGGTCCGGGTCAAGTCAGGGTAAGCATTTAAATGCCTGAGGAAAAGAACCCCCAACCGGCCGCTGCCCCACAATCCGGCTCGGCGCTGCGCAGCGCGGTAGCACGCGGGGCGGAGGAACTTGGGCTCGACAAGGTTGATTTTGTCAGGGAGGCATTGCACTGGCAGTATAACTGGATAGGCCTGGCCGGGGCCGCGGCCTTTGCCTTGATCTCCGGCACTGGCTTGCCGTTGGTGCTGGCGGCTGGCTTGGAGTTGATCTACTTGAGTCTGGTGCCGCAAAGCAGCCGCTTCCGCCGTCTGGTGCGCTCCTGGAAGTACGCTGAGGAGAAACGCCGCCGCGAGCTCAGACTCTCTGCCGTGTTCGACGAACTGGCTCCCGAGAGGCGTAAGCGTTACGTTGCCTTGGAGGCTCGCTGCCGCGAGATTAAGGCAAATTACGATCGTCTTTCCTCGACTGCCCAGATGTTCCTGGGCCAAATGGAGGAGAGGCTGCAGGGATTGCTGTATGCTTACCTGCGTTTGCTGGGCTCTGCCCAGCAACACGGAGAATACTTGGTGGCGATCGATCCTTCTCAAATCCAGGAAGAAGTCGAGCAATTACAGCAGTCTGTCCAATCGCAAGCGGTCACTCCGAAGGTACAGGAAATCAATCGCAAGCGTATTGAGATTCTGACCAAACGTCTGGAGAAATATAAGAAAATCAGCGAAAATCGACAGGTAGTCGAGGCACAATGCAAGGCCATTGAAGACGTTTTGGCGCTCATTCGCGATCAATCCGTTACCGTACAGGACCCCCAGGAGGTCAGCAGCCAGCTCGACAATCTCCTCCAAGACGTGCAGCAGACGGAAGACACCGTTCGCGAAGTGGAGGCAATTTTTGAGTTGGCCACTCCAGAACTGGCTGGCCTTCCGCCACTGCCGTCCGGTTCGGAATCGGCTGAATCCAATGCTGCCGGACGTCCACGCTTGAGGACCTGAGACCAGGAAGCTATGACCCCACAGTCACCCAATTCCCTCAGTGCTCTGCCCCCCTGGGCGAGGCAGCTTTCAGAAAGCTACTATTCAGGCTCTCTTGCCATGTTTGTGATTTACGGGAATGTTCGTGACCTGGTTCCCTGGAGACTGGGGGAAAGCCTGGAATTTCTTCCCCTTCATGCCTTTATTCAAAAAGCGCTGTTCGGACAGCGTGACTTGATTCTCACTTACGATCGGGGGGGCGGGTTGTCGTTTGCTCATCCGGATATGCAGAGGGATTTTCAGCGGGCCTTGACCGGATACGACAGCTTCCACGGAACCAGTTACTCCCAGGGCCTGCCGCGGAACCCGGACGGCGTCCTCAACCTGCTCGACAACTACCTTCGCCTTCGCATTCTCGAAGGCAAGAAAATTGCGCTGGTCATTGACTATGCCGAGACGATCGTTCCAACAGAGGATGTCTCGGGGATGCCCGCCGAAGATCGCAACGCACTGGTCATTCTGAAACGCTGGACCCAAAATGCGGCCTTCTTGAAGGCCGACGTTACAATTTGCCTGATTTCTGAAAACCGTATCGAGTTGAACCAAGGAATCGTTCAAAACCCAGGGGTGGCCAGTATTGCCGTTCCCCTTCCGGACGAGAGCGACCGGCTGGAGTTCATCCGCCCACATCTGGCAGCCACCCCGCTTCCGCCCGGCTCCGACGTCAGCGATACTGTCCTGGCCAAGTTGACGGCCGGTCTGAAACGAGTCCAGTTGCAGAGCCTCATTTCTCACGCCGTCCAGAACCGCCAGCCTCTGACCGTCAAGTCCCTGAGCCAGCGCAAGAAGGAATTGATAGAAGCCGAATCCGGTGGTTTGTTGGAGTTCATTCAAAGCCGTTTTGATCTTTCCATGGTAGCCGGTCACGAAAAGGCCAAAAAGAAACTGCAGGATGCCGCCACGGCCCTGCGTACCGGGAAGGCTGAAGTCCTCCCGATGGGTTACGTGATCTGCGGACCGGTGGGGACCGGGAAAACTTTCCTCACCACCTGCTTCGCCGGGGAGGTTGGCATTCCCGCCGTGAGTCTGAAGAATTTCCGCAGCATGTGGCAGGGGGTTACCGAAGGCAACTTAGAACGGGTGTTGAACTTGTTGAAGGCGATGAGCCCCATTGTCGTCATCGTCGATGAAGCAGATGCGCAGTTGGGAGATCGCTCTTCCTCCGGCGACAGCGGTGTCAGTAACCGCGTTTTTGCCCAGATTGCCCAGTTTATGGGCAATACGGAATATCGGGGGAAAGTGATCTGGTTCTTGCTGACCTGCCGCCCGGACTTGCTCCCGGTGGACTTGAAACGTCAGGGCCGCGCCGAAGAACACATTGCACTGTTCTATCCGGATACCGATGAAGAGCGGCTGGCCATGCTCCGTGCCATGCAGAAAAAGACCGGGACGCAGATTCAGTCTTCCGAAGCCGAGCAGTTATTCTTGGAGCATTGCAGCCGGTTGTCTGGAGCCGACATCGAAGCGGTGCTGATGCGTGCCCGTATGAAGAGTTCATTGGAGAACGAGGAGGCTGTTGACGCCGATGATTTGAAGGCCGCTATAGAGGACTTTGTCCCTCCGTCGTATCCCACCGAGATTGAATTGCAGAACCTGGTAGCCGTTCTGGAATGCACCAGCAAGAGCCTCCTGCCGGACAAGTACCGTTCGATGGATCGGGGGGATCTGATCAGGCGCACCAACGAACTCTCCTTTCTCACACGCGGCTGAATCCATTTCTTGAATCCGCAGGAGTTCAGATTCATGCCCTCCTCATGAAAAATCCTTGGCCTGACTACAGCTTTACAGTTCAAGATGAGGGCCCGGAGGTCAACATGACCAAAACTGATGCTAAGCGATTCACCTACTCAGGGTCTGTGTCCGTCAGCGCTGTTCCCGAACAGGTTTTCCCCCTGCTCTGCCCCGTTCGGGAGTATGAATGGATCGACGGCTGGGACTGTAAGCTGATTTACTCGGAGTCCGGGTTTGTGGAAGAAGGGTGCATTTTCACGACCCACTTCCCGGATGACGGCCCAATGGTCTGGGTGACCACACTCCATGATGCTATAACCCGTCGAGTGGAGTTTGTAAGGTTTTCCGCAGGAGTCAAGGTCCTCAAGATGCAGCTCCGGGTGGATGAAGCAGGTGAAGGCACATCGAACCTGTCGATCAAGTACACTCTGACCGCGCTCAGCGGTGAAGGAAACACGATGGTGGACCAACTCGTCGCCAGCAAAGGCGACTATTTTAAGAGACATATTCATCGGTTGGGGGTGTTGCTGGATTATTTCTTGACCACCGGGGCCATGATGAAGAAGTCGGAATGGCCCCAATGAAGACCGCCCCACTCGCCGTTGGTCGGTTGGCAAAACAGTTTGGCCTTTCGCGAAGCACCCTTCTTTACTATGACTCCATCCACTGGTGCAGGCAGGAATGACTAAAAGGAGTCAAGAGAACAGGAGAAAGAGGAGAAGGAATCTTACCGTTCACTGAGACTCCCATAGATCATTTCTCGATAGACCCGCTCACGCCCGAGATCCCCCAAACGAAAGTAAACATCCGACAATTTCAGGAGAACACTGGGGATTCGCTTTTGTTCTCCCCAGCTCGTTTCATACCACTGCAGAGCCCCCGTGAAATTCCCTGAAAGAAATGCCGCATCACCGGCCCGCTCCTGCCATCTGGAGGGCTCTAATTGCAGATTCCTGGAGTGGTCAACCATACGGGAGGCATACTGCTCCGCTTCCGCCAATCGGTCTTTCCAGAGCAGGACAAAATAGTACTGCTCGGCTATGAGCGGCTCTTCAATGAGCTCCGGCCAATTATCTGGAAACTGATTCCTGATTTCTTTTATGACAGCCGGGGTGATGGCGCCATCCCACACCTGGCGGATGGAGGCGGAGAGGAACTTCTCTGGAATCTCCTCGGCGGGCTTCCTGAGCCATTGCTCAGCCTCCTCCAGGTTATTTCTGGCCATCCCAACCATGGCTGATGCCACTCCGAATCGCGGATCGCCTTGCCAGGTGGAATAGACCTGGCTCAGGCGCAAATCAACCTCCTGCCAGCGTTGCAGTGAAACAAGAGCCAGCACTGCGTAGATTCCGTAAATCTTTCCTGCCGAGACCTTCACGGCGGCCTCTTCAAATAGGTTCAGAGCCTCAATCGCCTTCCCCTTCTCCAGCTTTTTGCGACCAGCATTCCACAGGCTGATGGCTTCGAGCAGTCGGGCGTTATCGGAAGACAACCCTTGCAGCATGTCCGGTGCGATCTCTTGACCGGATAGGAGTTCCCCAACGAATTTCAATGCCAAGGCCTCATGAGAAGAAATCCCAAAGTCGGCCAGAGCGACGGCGGGCAAATCGTGGGGGTGTTGCGCCACGAACTTGTGGTAATCGTTCCAGCTATCGACAAACAGCCTCCTGCGGCCGGGAGCAACGAACGGCAATTGAGTGACTTTCTCATCGACGCCAACCACCACATCGTCGACGTAATAGACCACGTTGGAAGTGTCTTCCCCCATGTCTCCTATGAAGGAAAACTTGTCAACGGCGGATCCTGGCTGATTGGGAGCATTTTTCTGTTGCGACAGCGATAGAATCGGCTTCGGTTTTGTTTTCTCGTGAAGGATCAGGTCGTAGGTCTCGGCATCAATGTCATAGCGAACGTCGACCAGGTACCAGGCAAACGGTTTCAACAGGAACAGCTTCTTGGGGATGCTGTCAGAAACGTGATAGAGGAAGCCTTCTTCCGATTTCAGCCAGAATGCGATTCCGTCTTTTCTTAATGTGAACCACTGGGGGCCTGCCAGGGCGATGTTGAGTTCCTGGTAC
>JBGPHY010000413.1:0-5628 GCA_041484625.1 Terriglobia bacterium
AACTTCATTAAACAGAGCAGGCCAGCAGATCATCGGTTACCGGCAGGATGAGATCTTGGGTTTGAACATCGCCCAGTTGGTGGCTCCGCAACACCAAGAACGGTTAGGGGAGCTGATCGAAAGTACCCTGTCCAGAGAAGCACCGAGCACTTTCGAGTTGGAGATGGTTGCCAGGGACGGTCGGCGCGTGGCCTTGGAAGTCAACCTCCGACGAATCTGCTGGAAGGGGAACCCCGTGGGGCTGCAAGGGATTGCCCGCGACGTCACAGAGCTCAGGCGGCTTGCGAGCTCACTTTCTCAAGCAGGCCAAAGCTTTCAACGAATGGCAGCCCAAATCCAAGACGTGCTCTATAGTGTGGATGCTGAGACACAGGAATTCTGCTATCTCAGTCCTGCCTTTGAGCGGTTAGTGGGTTACACGCAAGAGGACATTCGCCAAATGGGGGGGCGGCGAGCTTTTTTTTCTCGGGTAATCGAAGGGGGAGAATTTGCGGAACAGCACCGAAACTTCCAGCGATTGCAAGCAGAGCCGAATGCGGACGTACCTTCGCTGTACGAAACATGGTTCCGCTGCAAAGATGGGACCTTGAAGTGTCTCGAAGATCATTATGTCCCTGTCTATGATGGAGAACGTCTTATCCGTACGGATGGAGTACTTCGTGACATTAGCGAGCGCAAGAAGATGGAGACGGCTTTGCAGGAAAATGAAAGGCAGCTGCGCGCGATAATTCAGAACATGCCGGTTTTGATGGATGCATACGACGCGGATGGGAATATCATCCTCTGGAATCGCATGGCTGAATTGGTGAGCGGCTATAGCGCGGATCAAATCGTCGGTAATGCTCGGGGCGTGGAACTCCTGTACCCGAGTGCTGACCTTCGCCGACGCCTGCACGACAAGTTGGCCGAGCGCGGCTATGAGTACGGTAGCCTGGAATGGGAAATGACTTGCAGGGATGGAAGCATTAAGACAGTGGCATGGCACAACATATCCAAGCTTTTCCCGATTCCCGGCTGGGCCTCCTGGGCTGTTGGAGTCGATGTCACCGAAGGCAAATTGGCAGAGGCAGCACTGCAAAGGGCCAAAGACTTTGCGGAAAACTTGCTTGAAACGGCCAACGTGATGATTGTGGGGCTGAACGTCGAAGGGAATCTTACCCTCTTCAACCAAGAGGCGGAGAAGATCACAGGTTACAGGCGGGCCGAACTGGAAGGCCGCAATTGGTTCGAAGTGCTGGTCCCCAGGGACCGTTATTCCTATGTTTGGGAGGAATTCAACCGACTGCTGGTCGACGAGTTGCCGCGGAATCTCGAGAATCCCGTCTTGACCAAGTCCGGTGAGGAGCGTCACATCGCCTGGCAGAACAATCAAATCCGCGAACAAGGCCAGATCGTGGGAACCATTTCCTTCGGGATGGACATAACCCAGCGCAAGCGCGCCGAAGCCGCCTTGCACAAAGCCAGGGAAGCTGCTGAAGCCGCCAACCGAGCCAAGAGCGAATTCTTGGCCAACATGAGCCACGAGATCCGCACCCCGATGAATGGGATCATCGGAATGACAGAACTCGTGCTCGACACGGAATTGACCCCCGAACAACGAGAATATTTGAGTCTTCTAAAGGCTTCGGCAGACGCATTAATGACGGTCATCAACGACATCCTGGATTTCTCCAAGATCGAAGCCGGGAAGCTCGATCTCGACTCCATCCCGTTTAGCTTGCGGGACTGTCTTGAAGACATATTGAAAGCGCTGGCGTTGCGAGCGCATCAGAAGGGCCTAGAGCTGGCTTGTCATGTTCCGCCTGAGGTGCCCGATGCACTTGTGGGAGACCCTGGCCGATTGCGACAAATTGTCGTCAATCTGGTGGGCAATGCCATCAAGTTCACAAAACATGGTGAAGTAGTGATTCGGATCGAAACCGAATCGCATTCAGACAAAACGACCGGTTTGCACTTGGCGGTCTCTGACACCGGGATTGGCATCCCGGCCGAAAAACGAGAAGTGGTCTTTGCGGCCTTCTCACAAGCCGATGCCTCCACCACGCGCTTGCATGGAGGCACCGGACTGGGACTGACCATCTCAGCTCGGCTTGTTGAGATGATGGGGGGGCACATCTGGGTTGAGAGCGAAGTGGATCATGGCAGCGTGTTCCACTTCACTGCCCATTTTGGCCTGCAGCCCATTTCAGCGAGTCAGTCAGCCATGGAACCCCAGCTTGAGATGTGCGACCTACCGGTGCTGGTGGTGGACGACAACGCGATTAACCGACGTATCCTAGAAGATATCTTGACCGGGTGGCGAATGAGACCCACCTCGGTTGAAAGCGGACATGCAGCGCTTCGGGTTCTGCGGCAAGCCAGCAAGGCCGGCGAGCCCTTTCCCTTAGTCCTGCTCGATGTCCAGATGCCGGGCATGGACGGCTTTGCGGTTGCCGAGCAAATCAAGCGGAGCCCGGCCTTGGCAGGGGCAACCATTATGATGCTGACTTCGGCGAACCAGCATGGCGACGCAGCTCGCTGCCGGGAGTTAGGCATTGCCGCTTACCTGATCAAGCCCATCAGGCGGGCGGAACTGCTGGAAGCGATTATGCTGGTATTGCGAGGGCGTCCGCCAAGAAAGGACTGCCCACCTCTTGTGACTTGTCATCTCGCGCCTGAGGCACAGAGACCTTTCCGGATTCTGTTGGCCGAAGACAACGTCGTTAACCAGAGGGTGGTAGTCCGCTTGCTCGAGAAGCATGGGCACACAGTGGTGATAGCTGCCACTGGCAGAGAAGCGCTGGACGCCCTAGATCAACAACGGTTCGATCTGGTGTTAATGGACGTGCAAATGCCAGAATTGGACGGATTTGAAACTACTGCCGCCATCAGGAAAAGGGAGCACAAGATTGGGACACACCTCCCCATCATAGCCATGACTGCGCACGCCATGAAGGGCGATCGGGAGCGCTGCTTGGCAGCCGGAATGGACGGTTACATATCGAAACCGGTCCGGGCCAATGAACTGTTCGAAGTTATTGAGCGCGCAGTGGCGATCCCTGGTGAGCCCATATACTATTCACCTACGGACTCTAGCGTATCTCCTGGGCTCGGTGCGGATGATCACTGAACGAAGTCGTGGGTGTAGTGGATAGTCGAAGGGTACTCCTTATCTTCGACCACGTCAGTCCTGCGGGGAGGAACTCTGAACCCTCTGCATTCCTTGACTCAAGCAGAGACGGCTCAGTCTTCGCCAAGGGAGAAGGGCGAGCGCAGTAAGCGGACAAGAATCCACCTCGTTGTCTTCGGACAAAAAGCCACTTCCTCTCATCTCGACATCGAGTGAAACACCTTCTGCTCTGCCCCTCCTCGGCATAGCGGAAATGACAACTTAAATTCCAGCTGCAGCAGCTTTTTCCGGCTCGGCAGCCTTGCTGAGAATCTCGCGCTCCGCTTGTAGCCAATCCTCCACGTCAAAGCCGTGGATATATCCTCTGGCTTCGTAGAGTTCGTAGGCGCGCAGTGCGATGCGTTGGTGCTGAAGGTCCGTATCCGATAATTCCGTTTCTCTTGTGAGAGTCGAGTCTTGGTTTTCCATGGGACCTCCTCTTGGTCTTGTTTAGGCAATAGCAGACGTAAGACTGTTGCTAGGTTTCTTTGGGTGGAATACCCCACGTCTCGGCAGCGGCTGCCGAGGTTACGGGTCTCTATTCCACCCGGACGGTCAATTCATTCGGTTTTGCAGTTGCGCACCTCCTTGCATAGAAGACGTTGCTTGTTTCCCCCACACTCCAGCCACCGACCGAGCACACTGAGGACAACATCCGTTGCGGAGAGTGTTCCGCGCCACCTCGAAGCCGAAACGCCGAATCAATAACGTGTCACAGGCGGGACAATAGGTATTGTTGTATGTGTGGCACGGCACGTTACCGACATAAACGAACTTAAGTCCCGCGTCTTTGCCGATTCGCCAGGCACGCTCCAGTGCCGCAACCGGCGTCGGCGGCGCCGTCATGCTAATTTCCCAGTTGTGACACCAGGGACAGCCGAAGTTGCATGACCAGCTGCCCGCCGTGAGAGCAAAACTGCCCGGATGAAAATGGTAAAAGGGTTTCTTCTTGATCGGATTGGCTGACAGGGAGGACACGCAGCCGTAAATGAGGGTCACCAGTCTGCCGCCGCGATTCTGGCGTGTCCGGCACCAGCCGAAAGCGCCCGCGCCAAGAAGACATCGCCGCTCGCAGACGCTGCAGGGGATCTTGTTTCCCTCACGCTGCTGGAGAAGCGACTCTCGGACAAAAAGCTTGGCCATCGTCCTCTCCTTTGCACATTTTGGAACAGAACTCTGGTGGTATCAACAACTCTTTTTCTGGGAGGGTGAAGATTGAGGTCGTCTGAAAAATCAAAAGAGCCGGCAGCAATGCCGGCTCTCTGCTGTTGGAGCGGATATGCTCGGTTAGCTTGCTGCCTGGCCCTTCGTATGGCCGAGGGGCGGAACCGCGCCGAGCTGATGCAGGAGGCCCAGGGCATCCCAATTAACCCATTCTTCAGTGGCCTTTCCACCTGCATAACGAATTGGCTGTTTAGCTGCGAGAACCATCGAAGAATCCTTGCTGAGGGCGGAAAACGAGATAATCACGAATCGCCACCAAACAGCATTATTCAGACCGGTGGATTTGGCCAAGCTTTCCGACATCACCTGATAAAAAGTCTCATCCCAGTAAATCTGCCAACGTTGATTGCCCCGATTCCGAGCAAGATGAAAGACCCAGAACAGTGAAGCAGTGGCTTGCGGCTCATCGCCGGCTGCTTTTCTCATCGAAGAGGAGAAGGGAGGAGACGGAGAAAATCTCGGAATGCCGTTGCGTCAATGACTCTAGAAAGTGGTTCTGGCTTATGAGGCGGGTCCTACCGGATTCGGGCTCTATGATGCCTTGGTGAAAGAGGGACCTGACTGTCTGGTGGCTAGTCCGGCCAAGATCCCCCGAGCCCCAGGAGATCGAGTCAAAACCAACCGGTTGGATGCGAGGAAGATCTGTGAGAACTTGCGAGGAGGGCAACTGAAAGGGATTCGGGTACCCCGGCTGATTTATCGGGATCTGCGGCACCTGGTCCGACTGCGAGATGCGGAAGTCGAAGCGATGAAATCGGCCCAATACCGGATCTGCAGCCTGCTGTTATGCGAAGGCATGGAAACATCCGGGAAGATGGATTGGACCGAGCGTTGTCTGCGGGAGTTGGCAGCTCTATCCTGTCGAGCTGAGATTCGCTATCAATTGGATCGGTTACTGGCCAGTCTGCAGTTTCATCGTCAACAGGCCAAGCAGACGCATCGCGAGATCAAACGGTTTTGTCAGCAGGAAGAAGAGTTAAGAGAATCGGTGGGCTGGATTTCGAGCATTCCGGGGATCGGATCGATCACGGCAACTCATTTAGTGGCCCGGATCGGGGATTGGAGATGGATGGGGAACGTCCGAGAGTTGGCCTCCTTTGTGGGACTCGTGACGGCTGAATATTCCACCGGAGATCATGTCCATCGGGGTTCGATCACGCGCATGGGCGATGGCCGTTTGCGCAGTAAACTGTTGCAGGCGGCTTGGGTTTCGATTCGCAAAGACGCGGAAATGCGGCAATTTTTTCAGCGCATCC
>JBGPHY010000414.1:0-5628 GCA_041484625.1 Terriglobia bacterium
AAGTGGCTGAACTTCGATCCGGCCCTCGCACGCAAGACCCTCGACGAACTCCTTGCCAAGCGCGGCGACGCTGTGCACCGCTCAAAGCCATCGAACGGAGGCGCGTCCGGACCGCACCTCGTGAAGCGCGAGGAACTTGAGAAGGCCGTGCGCTTTCTCAAAGGTCTTGTTGAGGTAACAGACAAGGCGCTCCTCGAACCATGAGCTCTAACCGGCCATTCGAGACCGACCTTCGCGGCGAGCGGGCTTCGCTCGTTCGCTCGGCGGCTCAATGGCGGCGTTAGGCGCGTACATACGCACCACTTTATCGGATATGATACATCGTTTTCCTGGGCGTTGCCGTGCAAATGGCCAGCCCCGCAGAAGGTCATATCCCGGCGCAACATGGGAGGAGGAGGTCTCGATGTCTAAAGTAGCGCATTTCTGGCGCGTTCCGCTCGCGCTCTTGCTATTCTTCAGCCTCGCGATTCTGCTTCTCCCGCATATCGCGGTAGTGCCGCTCCGAGCGCAGACGGAGGCGCCCTACGAGGTGGCCGAAACGAAAAATGTCATGGTAGCTATGCGCGATGGCGTACGGCTGGCCACCGACGTCTACCGCCCCGCGCGGAACGGCACGCCGGTAGACGGCAAATTCCCGGTTCTATTGGAACGAACACCATACAACAAGGAGGTTTGGGTCGCAGCCGCGCCGGCTACAACGCAACACACGATGCATATTCAAAAGGTCATGCTGATATCACGGTGAGCCAAGGCAGTTTCGTATGGCTGGGCGAGGCGAAAATCCATGCCGACTACGAGTGGATTCTCAAGGGGCTAAAGCAGCTGCTCGGGCGATACACAACCGGGCGAGAAGATGGGTCTGGACTCCTGGTCTACATTAAGGGAGCCAATGCAAAAGCAGTGTTGGAAGAATGGCGCCGCCGCTTGGTGGAGGGCAACGAGTGCAATCTAAAAGGACAGAGGATGCAGACAAGACCGAGAAGCTGGTATTCTGGTCCATCCATACGCACGAGGGCTCCGGCCTGGATATCCGCACCAAGCACTTGGGAGTTTCCCTATATCACAATCCAACGGAGTAGGGACCGCAGGATAACCATGCAATTTTTAGGACGGAGGACCAGTTGCCGTTGGGAGGTCTGGCAGTGACAGTACCAATCCCTACACCCGTTGTCCGGTTGGTTCACATTGATAACCTGGAGACCCTACTGCGACGCGGCGGCCTTCATGCGCCTCTGGCCACTCCAAACGACGGGCTTGGCTACCGGACCATCCACAATGTGGAGATTCAGACGGTTCGTCGCGTGCTGCAAATACCCTGCGGTGTTCGTGGGGCTGTGCACGATTATGTTGCCTTCTATTTCGGATATTTGAGCCCGATGCTTTTGCAGCTTAGGACCGGGCGCGTAGCCGGATACAACGAGGGGCAGGAGCCTTTGATCTACCTCGTGTCCAGCGCACAGGCTATCGCTGCTGCTCGAATTCCGTTCGTTTTCTCAAATGGGCATGGGATCGCAGCGCTTACTGACTGGTATGATAATCTGAACCGACTCGATGAAGTAGATTGGGAAATGGTGTATCAACGGTACTGGGCTGACAAACTGGATGACATGGACAGGCAACGGCGCAAACAGGCAGAATTCCTGGTCCACCAATTCTCCCCCTGGTCCCTAATCGAGGAGATTGCTGTCGTCAATCGATCCATCCAGGCGAAGGTGATGGCTGTGCTGGAGGGTTTCGACCCTGAGATGCAAAAAGATGTGGTCGTAAAGCCTCAATGGTATTATTAGAGGGAAGGAAATTACCATGGTGAAACTTGCGATAGGCAACCTGCTCAAAGCTGAAGCCGAGGCTTTAGTCAATACGGTTAACTGCGTCGGCCATATGGGCAAAGGGGTAGCCCTGCAATTCAAAAAGGCATTCCCTGATAATTTCGCACACTACCAGAAAGCGTGTCGTGCCGGAGATGTGCAGCCGGGTCGGATGCTGGTTTTCGAAACCGGAGCCATGCTGGGGCCAAAATACATCATTAACTTCCCTACGAAACAGCACTGGCGCGGCGAATCTAAGTACGAGTACATCAAGTCAGGTCTCGAAACCTTGGTCGCTGAGGTTAAATGTCGTGGTATTCACTCGATCGCCCTCCCCCCGCTGGGTTGTGGGCTGGGTGGATTAGACTGGCATCGCGTACGACCGATGATTGAAGCGGCCTTCGCCGGAGTTCCACGCGTGGAAGTGTTGCTGTTCGAGCCGGCTGGCGCACCGGAAGCGAAAACAATGCCTGTCGGTACCCGCCGGCCCAGGATGACCGTGGCACGTGCTCTCTTCATCAAGTTGATGGAACAGTATTTGCAGCTTGACTACAGGCTGACCCTGCTCGAGATCCAAAAGCTCGCATACTTCCTCCAGGAGGCGGGTGAGCCACTTCGCCTTCGCTACGAACCCGGCATCTATGGCCCTTATGCGCCCAATCTAAATAAGGTGCTGGAGGTTCTTGAAGGACACATGATTCGGGGCTACGGCGACACTCAGAAGCCTGACGTGGAGATCGAATTGCTGCCTGGGGCTGTAGAAGAAGCGGATCGTTTCCTGGAAAATCTATCAGATGTTCGCGAGCGGCTCGATCGCGTGGGGAATCTGATTGCCGGATTCGAGACTCCCTATGGTATGGAACTTCTCGCGAGCGTCCACTGGATCGCATCCCATGATCCAAATCCAGCAACAGATGCAGAAACTGCGGCAAAGCGGATTGCAGCATGGAGCGATCGCAAGGCTCGGATGTTCAAACCCGACCACATCCGACTCGCATGGACCCGGCTCGCCTCTCAAGAGTGGATCCCCTCTTGAAACTGAACAGGAAGGAGGGGGAGTGAGGGTCAGCTCTCGTTTTTCTGTGTAAGGATTTGCTTCTCTATCTGCGCGAGCGTGCTGTTTAGCTGGGGATCCATCCTCAAGTTGCGCCCAAAGCCACGCAGTGCGCTGTCTACGCTGCGATAATTCGTCCCTCCCCCTTTGTCCCCTATCTCCTGAAGTTTCAGCCCCCCATGCCGCCGAGCCAGCCAAAACACCATCTCCCGTCCGTGATCACGCCGCCGATCCCGAAACGATTCCCAACCTTCCCCTTTGGCCTCTTCCACCGCCTGGATCAGCTTATCCCAACTGGGACGCCAGCGGAGTTGTTTGATCCCTCCCTGCTCCACCTCATCCCCTTGTACGGCAGTTGCCACGAGCTGCAAGAATTCCTCACCCCCCCAAACCGCCTGCCCCTTGACTTGCTCCCAGATTTCTGGCGCTTCTCCTTCCCTCGCCCCCTGTTCCACGAACCGGCGATAGGCTTCTTGACTCTCATGGCGCCCTCGTTCAAAGCTCCGCCACACCCGCTCGCACGTCAACCAGGCCGGTTTCGGATCCCTGCCCACATAGGCCCGATACGAACTCCAGAGGTTAGGAGTTCAGCAGATCCAGCCGTTGCCTGATTTCTTGTGCCGGACTGGCTTTTCCCACCCGTTGGCGTGCTCGGTGGACCTGGGGGCCAGCACAACCGGTGCCAGTGCATGGTGCGGGCGAGTTTAAATCGGATTTTGTGTTCGGGGTTGGACCAAGCAGAGCAATTGATTTCCTTAATCAAATCGGGGAAAAGGACTAATATAGAGGTCTTAAACTGGCATTTCGGGACTCAAATCGGTCCCTTTAGGAAACGCAAAGGCTGAGCTTGTGCGGGAATCAGATTCAGCCCACCGTGGCCATTTTGAGGGTAAGAAGGGCCTTCTAATGCCGCAAAGTAGCTGTCTTTCGGACCTTAACTAGGATTCTCCAATGCTATAGTCTGGTCCGACCCAACGGCCTCCCATGTGGGGAAGCCGCTTGAGTACTTCGTGAGGAACGGACTTGATCCAAGGAATGTAATGACAGAGCTCGAGTCTTGGGTCAGGTCCGTCTCCCTTGAAAAGAAGCCTGTATTCGTCGGGTTCAACGCAGCATTCGACTGGGCGTTCATAAACTGGTACTTCCACAATTACCTGGGGAAAAACCCGTTCGGTATAGGTCCGCTAGATATCAAGTCTTACTTCATGGGGTTGGCGGGTTGTACCTGGGAGGACACTAGGTCAAGCAGAATCCCAGAGAGGTTCAAGGGGATCGCGCAGCAGACTCACAACGCACTGGATGATTCGAAGGCGCAGGCCCAAATGTTTGAGAAAATGCTCCGAGCACGACAGCGAGCCTCTCTGGACGAGGGGCTGTGAAGAGACGCTACTGTCCGCCGGCGGAGTCCCGTGGGAAGCGCTCTGGCAGAATGAACCGACTTCCCGTCAGCGGGTCACCTCGTAACCCAAACTGCACAATGGACCGACTGAGCCTGGGCCCGACAGAGACGACGATGGCCAGTGAAATTCGGTCTGTGCGTTTTTGACTGTGGTCCAGTAGAACGCTGACCCATTCACCTCGGCGCGTAGGATGAGCGCGCAATCCGAGCTTGAATCGCTGCCGGGTTTCCTATATTATGAGGACACTATGGTGCGAGCCTCTCAGCAGTATCGCTACATCACGCGGTTGCCAAAGATCCGGGGCGGCTGTCCCCTGGTCGAGGGAACCCGCATCGGTGTCCACGATGTGGTTGGTCTCCTGCAGAACGGAGAGAGCGTGGAGTCTGTCATTTCCAACTGCTTTCCCGAGATTACCAGGGCCCAGGCCTATGAGTGCCTGGCCTACTACGAAGACCACCGCGGTGAGATCGATCTTTTGATCGCGCGCCAAATGGCCCCCGAGGCATGAAGTTTCTTCTGGATCACGACGTTCCCATCGACATTTCCTATTCCCTGGCCGAGCTCGGGCATCAAGTTGTCCGCCTGCCAGAAGTTCTTGATCGCTCAACTACCGATGAGCAAGTTCTTGAATACGCCTCTCGAAATGGATGTGTGCTCATCAGCTGCAATCGCGACGATTACCTGAAACTGGCGCAAGAGAAAACACACGGCGGAATCATCATTCTCATTCGCAGAAAGAATCGGGCCGCGGAGAGGGCCGCCCTGATTCGGCTGATGGACAAGGCCGGCGAAGCAGGAATCCGAAGCAACATCAACTTCGCTTAGCCCTCTCCAACCTCTTACAGAAGGCCATAATTGGAAGGGCAAAAAGAATCCCGAGGAATCACGACCGACCCTCACCGCTCCTGCTTCCGGTCTTCGCTTTTGCCGCTCCATACCTGAAGCCCGTCTAATCTCTCCCGCGACAATGCTTTCTCTCCTGATGTTGCGCGACCATCCTGGCAGAATTCCTCGTTCGGCATAGGAAAGAACCCTCACGTAGCGAATTGGGGTGCTTCTGCCCGCGGTGCCGGAGCGGGTGCTTCTGTCTTGTCTTTGAGCATCTGTTCCAAGCCAAAGTCGCAGGAAAGGAATTCCCGCGTCGTCTCCATCTAGTTGGGAGTCCATTTTCTCCTGAAATAACCAGGGGCATCATCATTCGGCCCTGGGCTGATTGACACCCCAGGTGATTCACTACGTTGAGGCAACAGGAGATCTGTCAACCGAGGTGACTACGGTAACCAGCGCCGGTGGTGGCGGCCTTTCGTCTACGTGAGTTTAAGGTGGGAGTCGCTGAGCTGCTCGGTCCTAAAATTCGATTTCTACT
>JBGPHY010000415.1:0-5624 GCA_041484625.1 Terriglobia bacterium
CTGCGATCGTGATGCTGAAACGACACGGCATGAAAGTGGCGGAAGTCGCCTGGGACACCATGCTGCTTTCCTATTTGATTCATCCTAACCGAAGCAACCACAACTTCGAGGAGATTGCCTTTGCAGTTTTTGAAAAGGCACTCACACCCGCTCTGGATGAACGTTGCACCATCATCGGGCAACTCCTGGATGCATTGAAACCAAAAGTTGAGGAGTTGAATCTGGAGGCGGTCTACCGAAAAATTGAGCTGCCGCTGGTGGAGGTCCTGGCGGAAATGGAGTGGAATGGTGTCCGCATCGACTCTGCGGCGCTGCAGAGGATGTCTCTGGAAATGGAGAAGCAAATTGACGTTCTGGCCCAACAGATCTACCGTGCAGCGGGGACTGAATTCAACATGAATTCCCCCAGACAACTCGGAGAGATCCTCTTCGAAAAGCTCAATCTGCCGGCCCCCAAGAAGCTGAAGAAATCGGGCCAATACTCCACCTCCGTGGAAATCCTGGAGCGGCTGGCGGAAGACTATGAACTGCCGCGATTGATGCTGGAATACCGCCAGTTGGCTAAGCTGAAATCCACTTATATCGATGCTTTACCGAAGCTGGTTAATCCCGAAACCGGACGGGTTCACACGTCTTTCAATCAAACGGTTGCGGCCACGGGGCGGCTGTCCAGCAGCAATCCGAACCTCCAAAACATCCCGATTCGCACGAACGAGGGCATGAAGATTCGCTCCGCCTTTGTTCCCAGCGAGGGGTGCGTTCTGCTGGCGGCCGATTATTCCCAGATTGAACTCCGAATCCTGGCCCACCTCTCTCAGGATCCCGTCCTCATGGAGTCCTTCCGAAAAGGAGAGGACGTTCATACCCGCACGGCGCTGGAAGTTTTCGGGATCCATCCGGACATGCAAACTCAGGAGATTCGCCGTCGTACCAAGGCCATCAACTTCGGGATCATCTACGGCCAGACAGCCTTCGGATTAGGCAAGGAACTCGGCATTTCCAACCGGGAAGCCCAACAATTCATCCAGCGTTATTTTGATCGGTACCGCGGAGTGAAGGAATTTATCGATCGCACCATAGCGGAGACCCGAGAAACGTTGGTCACCCGGACGCTTTTCGGCCGATTGCGCCAGATCCCGGAGATCAACAGCAAGAATCCCGCCTTGCGCAATTTTGCCGAACGGACGGCAGTCAACTCGCCCATCCAGGGCACCGCTGCCGACATTATCAAGCTCGCCATGATTTCTATTCACAAGGAATTGCAGCAACGGAGGCTACTGACCCGGATGACGTTGCAGGTGCATGATGAGCTGGTATTCGACGTCCCGGAAGACGAGCTGGATCGAGTTCGGGAGATTGTGAAAACCCGTATGGAGAATGTTTACAGCCTCTCCGTGCCGCTGGTGGTGGAAATTGGAATCGGGAAGAACTGGATGGAAACTTAAGGATATCTGAATTGTAAATTCCGAGAGTTGAGGGATGAGCAGGCCAAAGTCCCTCAGGCGCTGCGATGCAGGCGGGGAATCCTCACTATGATTCAACAACCCTGCTGCCGTTTTCAGAATTCGGAATTTACAGTTCATCCGTTCCATGGAGGCGAGAATGCTCGATCGCGAGTCGGCACTGGAGCTGCTTCGAGAATACACAAAGAATGCAAGCCTGATCAAGCACGCACTGGCTGTGGAAGCCTGTCTGCGGGCCTATGCCGGGAAATATGGGGAGGACGTGGAGAAGTGGGGAATAGTCGGGCTTTTGCATGATTTTGATTACGAGCTGTATCCCAGCCCTCCCGACCATCCAAAAAAAGGGGCTCTGATCCTGGCGGAAAAGGGTTTCCCTGAAGACATCATCTACGCCATCAAGTCACACGCCGAATGGACCCACTGCCCGCGCCTGAGCTTGCTCGACAAGACCCTCTTTGCCTGTGACGAGCTGGCAGGATTCATCACAGCCGTCGCGTTGGTTCGGCCGGACAAAAAGATCCAGGGAATGGAAGCCCGCTCAGTTCGGAAGAAGATGAAGGACAAAGCATTTGCCCGGGCTGTCAGGCGGGAGGACATTCTCCAGGGGGCTCAGGAAATGGGAGTGGATTTGGAAGAGCATATTGCATTCTGCATTCGCGCCATGGAGGGGGGAGGGGAGGAGTTAGGCCTATAAGCAATGGCTCCAGAGTTACGGGTGCACAATTACACCTGGAACACGGGAATCCTGAGACAAGAAAATGAAAAACGCAACCTCACCCAAGAGAGTGTCTGAACGCTGGGTCAGCTACTGGCCCAAGTCAGAACAACCCAGAGAACGGCTCATGTCCCGCGGACCAGGAGCCCTGAGCGATGCCGAACTCCTGGCCATCTTCCTGCGGGTCGGAGTCAAGGGCAAGAATGTGCTGGATCTTTCCCGTCAGTTACTGCAGGAATTCGGCGGCCTACGGGGGTTATTTAAAGCCAGCGAAGCGGACTTGAGAAACGTAAAAGGGCTGGGAACCGCCAAGATCGCCACCTTGCGTGCCATTGGAGCCTTGAACGAGAGGTTCCTTTCCGAAAAAGTCCAGCGAGAGACCTTCTTGGAATGTTCCGGGGACGTTCACAAGTTACTGTCGCAGCGTTTCCGAGACCTGGATCAGGAAGTCTTCAGCGTCGTTTTCCTCGACACCAAGCACCGCGTAATTTCCATTGAAGAGCTATTCCGCGGTACCATCAACACGGCCAGCGTCTTCCCACGAGAAGTGGTCAAGCGAGCCCTTGCCCAGGGCGCCGCGGCCCTCATCGCGGTTCATAACCACCCTTCCGGAAATCCGGAGCCCAGTGCAGAAGACCGGCGCGTCACCGAAGAACTCAAAAACGCGTGTCATTTGATGGAGATCGCGTTGCTGGATCACATCATCGTGGGGAGTAATGCTTACTTCAGCTTTGCAGACAAACAAATGATGTAGTCAATAACACCTTAAAGGGTCTGTGCGTTCTTCCGAACGAGCCTTTGGATCTCGTCGAACGTCGCCTGCGTGGTTGCGCCGCCAAGGCCCTGCGTGGACAGAGCCCCTGCCGCGTTGGCAATCAGCAACGACTTCCGCAAATCGAGTCCATTGAGCTGGGCAAAAAGGAATCCTGCGTCGAAAGACTCTCCTACTCCGGTCAGGTCAACCGGCTTGATTTTGAAGGCCGGCAACTGGACGACCTGGCCGTGGCTTTTGGCCAAGGCGCCCTTGGACCCCAGCTTGATGACTACGGTGGGAACCTTCTGCGCGAAAACCTCCAGGGCGCGATTCAGGCTTTTGGCTTTGGAGATATTGATGGCCTCCATTTCGTCAAGCATCAGCAGATCCACATATTCCAGGCATTTCCAGATTCCTGAATTCCACTGATTCTTGTTGTCGGAATTCGGGTCCAGGGAGATCGACATTCCGATCTGCTTGGCATCCTGAAAGAGTTGCGGGAATGAGGCCAACATCCCTCCCTGAAGAAAAAAGGAGGAGATGTGCAAGTGGTCGTGCTCCCGGAAAACTTTCTGCGAGATGTCCTTGTAATAAAGATGGAGGATGGTTCCCGGGTAAGTGACCTAGGCTTTGTCATCCCGGAAATTTAACGAGAGCGTGATGCCCGTACGCAACTTGGAGTCCCGAAGAATGCCGGTGGTTTTTACTTTCTTGACCTCCAACTCATCCAGACAATAGCTGCCAAAGTCGTCCTTGCCGACCTTGCTGATAAAGGTCAAAGGGACACCTAATTTGGCCAATCCACAGGCGAGAATTGCAGAGGGACTTCCTAATGTAAGCACCATTTCCTGAGCCAGGATTTCGCGACCCAATACTGGAAACGTCTGCAAGTTGCTACCGATAATGTCAACATTCAACTCACCGATGACCAAGACCTTTTTCTTTTTCTTGACAATCAACTCGAATTCCTCCCGTACATTTCAGCCGTTATCCCTGCTGCGAGCAATAAGCACCTGCCACAAAGACCGAGCCAACCGAATATAATGCATGATTTTCCCCTTATTTGTCAAGGACTTATTGGGGGCACATGAAATTGCGTCGACATCCGGCCAACCTCATAATATCTTAACGGCTACAATGGCTTAACAGCTGGTGCCCTGAAACCAAAGGAAAAGGAATCCTGATGAATCAGCCTGTGAAAATCACGAGGTCAGGTCAGAGGGGGATCACGCTGCTGGCCCTGCTCTTGCTAGTTGTGGGCTTCTTTGCTTCGATATGGGCGCTGGTCAGCTACAGGCGGTGGGAAGGCCGTGCTCCCACGATAACGTTCAACCGTGAATTCAAGGCTCTTGGTCGTCGACCCGGCCTGATACTCAGAGCTGAAGATCCAGGAACCGGTCTGAAGAAATTCTCCGTGGTACTCAGGCAAAAGGATCGACAGATCACGCTTGTCGACGAGGCGTACCCGGGACCGTCGTTTTTCAGGTTCTGGGCAACTGGGCCCATTCGGGTCCAGGAAATCGACCTCGGAAAACTGATCGCAGAATCCTTCAAGCCCCAGGAAGGGCCAGCTACACTCGTGGTGACAGCTTCCGATCATGCCTTCCGGAACTTTTTCAGAGGGAACCGGATCGAGCTACAAAAGGAATTTATGTTCGATCTCTACCCGCCGAGGTTGGAGGTACTGTCGGCCCAGCATTACATCAATCAGGGTGGATCGGAATGCGTGGTTTACAAGGTTTCCCCCGATGCCGAAATATCAGGCGTTCAGGCCGGCCCTCATTTCTTTCCCGGGTTTGCCATAAATTCCAGTGACCCCGGCCTTCGGTTCTCCCTCTTTGCATTCAGCTACGACCTTCCCCCGGACAGCCCGTTGAAGGTAGTGGCGCGGGATGCCGCAGGGAATGAAGTGGTGGCCGGATTCTGGTTTAGGCTGTTTCCCAAGAAGTTTCGAAGCCGCGAGATCCAACTCGAAGATGGCTTCATGCAGAAGGTAGTGCCGGAGATCCTTTCCCATACTCCCGAGATCCAGGACCAGGGCGATCTGCTGAAGACGTTTCTTGAAATCAACTCCAACCTTCGGAAGGCCAACCACCACTTCCTGGCCGAGTTGTCCGGAAAATCACCCCCGCGCTTCCTTTGGAACGGCCCATTCCTTCAACTCAGCAACTCCCAGGTAGAATCGTTGTTTGCCGATCACCGAACTTATATCTACCAAGGCAAGCCAGTCGACCACCAGGATCACGTTGGTTTCGATCTGTCAGTGACCCAGCAATACCCTATCGAGGCTGCCAATGATGGCGTCGTGGCCTATGCCGACTATTTCGGGATTTATGGCAACTCCGTCATCCTGGATCACGGGTACGGCCTGCTTTCTCTCTACGGACATATGAGTTCGATCGGCGTCAAGCCTGGGCAGGAGGTCAAGAAGAAAGACATTCTGGGGCGAAGCGGCGCCACCGGACTGGCGGGCGGCGACCATCTTCATTTCGGAATGTTCTTGCAGGGAGTCCCGGTTAACCCCACCGAGTGGTGGGACGGGAAGTGGATTAAGGACCACGTCCTGGACCGCCTGAAGCAGTAGATGGGTGTACCTGGTGTACTGTCCTGTGAGTGTGAACGTCCGCCTCTTTACCCACTCCCTAACCCTCCACTCCTCTCTCCCGGTCGGCCACCTGAATCACCAAGATAA
>JBGPHY010000416.1:0-5576 GCA_041484625.1 Terriglobia bacterium
AGCTAACCATTACCGGCGCTTTTTTGACACTTAAGGAGGACGAAAAATTTTCCAAGCTTCAACAATGTCATGGAGACGATGAAGACCACGCCAGAGGGTAAGACTGCCGGGATGGCCATCCTGCTTGCGACCCAGAAACCCACCGAGTTTGGCGACCCAGCGGATGGCCTCATTCAAAGTGGGTTCGTGTTCGGGCAGCTGAGCGGTTTTATGAATAAAGCAATAAAGCGCCTGCCATTCGGCCATCTCAAAAGCGACCGAAGCGGGCAAATCGGGGACCTCCCGTCCCAGTTTGGTTAACAGTTGGATGCGCCAGGCCACGATCATGTCGAGGATTAAACAGCGCTGGAGGCGTTCCCTCTGTTCCAGCTGGCGCTTTTCGGCCTGGCATCCGCTTTTAAGAATTTTATGAAACAGCTCAATTTGCCAACGGATCGTGTACCAGCGAATTTTCTCCACAGCCTGGGCCACCGTGGTGACGGGCAGGGTGGTCAGCAGCATCCAGGAAACCGGTTTCACCTGAGGGGGAGGATTCAGCTCATGGACCTCAAGGGCCCACAGCGCCATCGGGGGCCCCCCCGCCTGGCCCGACTTCGGAGGCTGCAACAGGACTGGGGCGTAACGGACTTGCAGGCTGGCTTCTCGGGGGGCCTGCTTGCCCTTGCGGGCAATGGTGAGGGTGTAGAGATCCGCCATCGGCTGCCTCTCCATCCAGTCCCACAGCTGGAGTTCGCTGGCGGAGAGTTTTCGATTATGCATAGCCCGAATCAAAAGATGAGGGCCCTGGGGTTTCTCGGCTGCCAACGGGAACAACCCGTAGATGTCGGCTTCCCGATCGCCGATACTGACCAGGCTGGTGTTGGGCAATTGCTCCTGCAGTTGCTGACAAACCTGCAAACTCCCCAACCATTTCTGGCTTTCTTTGTCTTGAATCGAACGCTGATGACGGGTTTTCTTCTTGCCAAATTCCTGGGGATCGCGGGCCCAACATTGCACATCCACCAGGCCGAGAGCCACGCCGTCGGTCGTGAAACCCAGGGTGTTGTGCAGCATCAGCCCCAGATCTTTTTTTCGATTAATCGGACCGATCCCTCGGGTGGCAGGATGAGTACTGAAGTTCAACGAGGTCGTGTCTTGAACTGCCAAAATGGTCGAGTGTTCGGCCATCCGCTGCTGGGTCTTTTTCCGGTGCCCCAACAGCGTCTTCTGCCATTCGACACTGCTATTATCAAAAAACTCGTAAGCCGCTTTGGTTTTATTGATGGCCTCACAGGCCTGAGGAATCGATGACATCGGTTGAGCAAAAAAATCCTCGAGCAGCATCGCACATCGCCGGGTTAAGCGGGAATCGCCGAAGTCCACAAAGCCAATTTCCTCGGCCGCCCAGTCCGGACCGACGGCCTCTTCCAAGCTGGGCGACAGAGTCTTCTGCTCCAAAGATGTCGACTGGGCGGGTTTCTTCTTCACGGCTGCGACAATTCCCCATGCCGACAGGAAATAATCCAGCCAAGCATAAACACTCAGATCGAATTTGTCCAGCTCAAACTACTAGACCAGAAACAAAAAAATGATTGTTCGTCCCCCCCCTCCTTCAAGTGTCAAAAAAGCGCCGGTAATGGTTAGTTGCCAAGGGGGAATTTCAATGAATCTCCCCGTGCTGGCGCAGAGGGTTCCCGCACCAGCACGGGGAGACAATAGGTAGAAACGGGGCTCTTTGACCCAGGGCACCGCTCGCAACAAACGCTCGCTTGGCCATGGGCTTATTCCCATGGCCTTTCAGGCCCTTCTCATAAAAGTACCCCATGACCTTTTCAAGGCCGGTGTTTTACCCCGGCTCCAAGCCCGGAGCAATTGCGTGACGCCTGCTAGGGAAGAGGCGGCCATGGACTTACCCTGCCGAAGTACAAGTTGTTCGAGTGAGCACATTATACATCCATATGTCCACGAGCACCTAAATATCTAGGCCTTGTGACAAGGATAGTCCCCCTCCTTGACGGGTTCTGGCAGTCTCGGCTCCGCTCGACAGACATTGATCAATGACATCTTTGCCTGACTGAGCCCAGGGTCGGGAAATTCAAGGCGCAGTCATTACTACTGAATCCTCAAGACAAATAGTCGGTGCGCAGGAACCTGAGAACACTCTCCAGACGGATTCAAAAGAAAGTGTCTTGACTTTCGGGGATCAGTCCTCAAAATGAGTCTTATTGGGACTATCTGCAAAAGCATGAGCAAACAATAAAAGGGGGCGGCATGTTCCTTTCTTCAAAAAGACTCCATGCCTGGAATTGGCGCGTCTCATCAGGTGTTGCTTTGGCAGTTTTGTGCACGGGCGTCATCCTGGCTTCCGGAGACCTGTCCCAACTTTCTGTCAGTAGCAACAAGCGATATCTGAAGGACGCCTCGGGCCACCCGTTCTTTCTGGTGGGAGACAGTCCGCAAAACCTGCCCATCAAACTAGCCATTTCGGAGTTGGAGGACTATATGGCTGATTGTGAGAGCAAAGGCTTCAATTTGCTTTGGATTTGTATCGACGGCCAAAGAACTCCCGCGCCCACGACCCTTCCCCCCCGGGATCGGAACAACAATCTCATGATGACTTCCGGCTGGGATATTGGCACCTTGAACGACAAGTACTTTGCGACCATCGATGTCATCGTGAACAAAGCGAAAGAACACCGGATTTATTGCATGCTGACTCCCTTGAGCCAGTGTCAATGGAGTTTGAGTAATATCCAGGCCAACAGCGTCGGCAAATGGCGTGACTACGGTCGTTACCTCGGCAGTCGCTACAAGAATACGGCCAATATTATTTGGCAGTTCGGTAATGACGATTTGGATACCAATTCTCAACATGGGATCGTCCAGGGGATCAAGGACTCCGGAGACACCCATCTGATGACCTGCAACTGGCGCCCAGGAGTGGGGACCTTTGGATCATCCTGGGTCAGGAAGTACGAAATGGGGGAGAACTGGATTGATTTGGATGCCTGGTATCAGAATCAGCCGGTCAGCACGACCGGGGCAGCCTGCTATTGGCAGAAGCGAGAATATCAGCGTCCCCATCCCATGCCGTCGTTTCAAACCGAACCGCTGTACCAGCCGCCTTATGACAAGGCAACCGATCTGGAGTGTCGCATGCAGAATTACTACGTGGCGTTAGGTGGCGGTTGCGGAGGCTGTGTTTATGGCTCAGGTTGGTTGGCGGACGCCGATGATTATAGCACTTACAAAAACAACGGCGGCCGGGTGCAGACGATTCATTTCAAAAACCTATTTGCCGTCCGTGATTGGTGGACGCTAGTGCCGGATTACAGTCATCGCTTTGTCACTTCAGGCTATGGAACCTTATCACCGTCGACACGCGACTATGTGGGCGCGGCCATGAACAGCGGATCACTGGGCATGGCCTATTGTCCGAAATCCGCGACGATCACGGCTGACCTTTCCAAGTTTTCCGGCCGAGTGACGGCGCGGTGGTACGACCCGACGGACGGGACCTTCAAAAGCATCAACGGTTCGCCCTTCCCGAATGCTGGTTCGCAGCAATTCTCGACTCCCGGGAAAAACAGTGTCGGCAGTGGTGATTGGGTGCTGGTGTTGGAAATCCAGGGGAGGTCTAGGTGAACAGTTTTGGCCAATGGAAAAACTTTCGAAATGAAAGCGGAGGTACGAGCCACGCCGCATTGGCAGACATGGGAATTCCGGAACAGTCATCGGCAAGTCTCCGGATCGACTGGGAACGAGGGGGTCCGCCGCATCCTGCTCTACTTACGCAACGCGAAGAGGTTAGGCGCCCGCTGATGTTCGCGCCGTTCCTTAGGTCATGACTCCTCAGCGAGGACGGACACCAGCTCAGGCGGTTCTCTCTTTTCGTTTTGTTTTGAGAGCTGGGTTGGTTCTACAGGCAGTTTCTTGGGATTGCCCACGTGCAAGTCGCAGTTTCCAAAACTGACCTGAAATTTTCCTCCAGCACCATTCTGACTGAGCCTCACCTGGAGCGAAGTTGCCCGTATGGTCGTTTGATCTCCGACCTGTCCGGACAAGTCAACGGTCTCGGCGTCGATCTCGCCTGCAATCTCTCCTTCCGATTTAAATTCCGAAACTTTGATGTGGCCGTGTACCGAGCCGGTACGGGTGACGATCAGGGCTGGTGCTGACACATCCCCAAGCAAGTTGCCGCTTACTGTAATAGGACATTGAGACCGAATGGCTCCTTCGAATTCGGTCCCTTCCCCCAGGACTGTTTCCTGCCTTTTGGGAGTTTCTGACATGGTGTTCTCCTCTAAGTCTCTGATGATTGCCGAATCTTCAAGTTCAATGAGCAGCCATGCTCGAAAGCAAATTGCGTGAGGACTTTAGGCTGCTGAACGACCGCAATCACGGTACCTGTTTTGCCAACAAACAGCCTGCTAGGACCCACAATCCCCGGTGAAATGCGGTTTTCGTAGAATTTCCCGTGAATTACGATCTCCCCCTCTCCGACGACTTGACATCCTTCCAGAACTCCTGCCGGACCGATCGACAGCCGGGTTCCTCGACCCAAGGCGATCGTGCAATCCCGAAGAAAACTCTCGATCTCGACTTGGGAGCCCTCACTTAACTCCAGTACAGCATGACGCAGCACGTCTCCCTTCCCCAGGTATCGTTGAACTCGATCAGGACAGTTTGGAGACATCCCCAAAAGGCCGACTTTCGATCGACGGTAGCATTCCACCAGATTGCTTCCGTCGATCGTAGCGGCGCCATCGGCTTCGGCCGAGAAATCGACCCACTCGGCCAAGACCTGATTGAACTGTTCGGGAACTGCCTCAGTTCCGTAAAGTTTACTTCCCGTGAGGATAGCCCCATCAAGAAGCGAATCCCGAAGAAAACAATCTCGTGCGTCGGCATCGGTCAGATCTGCGTTTTCGAGAACAGCTCGCGCCACCCGCGCATGTCTCAGTTGAGCCCTGACTAACCGGGCACCCCCGAGGTAACTATCGCTGAGGTCGGCGTGCTCGAAGAGTGCGTCCTCCAGGTTGGCCCTGCCCAGATTGGCGAGTTCAAGCTGGGCACACCCTAGACGGGCTTTTCTCAGATCGGCCCGCTCCAGGTTGGCTCCGGCAAGGTTGGCATAGCTCAGGTCCGCAAATTGCAGGTTAGCGCCTTGGAGATTGGCTCCTTCCAGATCCGCCTTGAACAGATTCGCTCTCCTGAGGTCGGCCTTTCCGAGATAGGCTTCCCTTAGGCTGGCAAAGGCTAGATTGGCCCCCTGCAGATCGCATCCTTCAAGATCTGCTCCTTCCAGGTCGGCCCGGCACAAAATGGCATACTCGAATCTGATATGATCCAGCCGGAGATCCCGGAGATCAGCTCGCTCGAGGCTTCTGCCGAGTTTGAAGCATTAAATAACATGTTCCCGGGAAGTTTCAGAAATGAGATACTCCCGCGATTCAAAAGAAAATAGATAGTGCCATCGGAGACGGTTCAGTCACTTTCAGGCCTCCATTGAGCCAGATGTTCGGCAAGGAGGTGAATGCGCATTTTGCTGGAGACTTTTTCCAACCTTTGAATGAGATCGAGTTCACCCAGTTCCG
>JBGPHY010000417.1:0-5566 GCA_041484625.1 Terriglobia bacterium
AGGGTGGCGATCTCTTTACCCGGAGGGGTTTCCGCTATCTTATTTTGAACCTGCGTCATGGATGCGGATTCTCCATTCGGAAGTGAAGTCAGCAGCACTGCCCCAGTAACCAGCCCAGAGAGGCAGATCGCAAGGATGCCGATTGATTTCCTGGAACACTCATTCATAGATATTAAGCAAGTATAACGCAATTGACAGTTAGCGCTACACTGAACCACATTGGCGACGACGCTCAAAATCGACAGACGCAAAACCCGGCCTAGTTCTTCGGGTATCCCACCGTTTGGCCGAGGATTATTTTCTGCTCCGGACCGAGCAAAATGGCTTTGGAGAGAGCCGGCCTGTCCACTCCCTCTCTCACAACGGTGACCAAGCCTTCTGAGGCACAGAACAGGTAGACATTCTCGGAGACAAAACCTGTGTCGGCCGCAGCCAGTATCTCCTTTTCCTGTGGTGTGGCATTCCCCATTCTGCTGGTATCGGCAACATATATGAGATTCGCCGGGGCGTCCTGAACGTACGCCTGGGTCCCCGCCAGTGCCCGGAGGTCTCCATCTTTGATCAGTTTCAGCACGTGGTCTTTGGGCTCGTAAATGTACACGCCTTCCGCAATGATGAGGTAGACATCAATCTCCTGCCAGTTGTGGGCAGAGGGAGCTGTACGACGACCGGAGTCCGGCCGGTTGATTCCATTGGCCGCCCACAGTAAGTTGGAGAGTACCTGGTCGGGAAGTTTATCCTTGCGGAATTCCCTTACGGACTGTCGTTCCTTCAGAGCCTGCATCAAGGGTTTTCCCCCTCCCATCTGCGGTTTTGGCAGTCGGATCGTTTGCGGCGCTTGAGCCCAAGCGGCATCGTGGAGAAAGAAGCCAACCAAGACCTGCGAAAGAATTAGACAAGAGAGCAATTTCTTCATGGTGGTATCCGCCTGACTGTACTTGAGAGGACTCATTCATGTTGACTTGGCAGTTGGGTGAGCTGAATCAACTGTAAGTATTCACTGCTGTCCGGGAGGGGCGGCTTCGGCGAAAGTAGGGTTACCAATCTCCGGGTCATAGGCGGATTCCAGCGTCCGGGCGATTTTTGGACCGGGTCTAATTGTGTTTTTACTTCACCGAGGAAGCTCATGCCCAGGTTTATTTGCCAAGCAGGACGACAACGCTTCGTGGATTGACCAGGTACCGGTCCGCCGGATTGAGGAGGACCTCCTGTCCATTCTCCGCAAAGTCCTCTCCACTGGGAAGGCTAGTGTCGACCACCCGAAACCATTTCATGTTCAAAGGCGGTTGCGGCAGGCGGGCTAAGCACAACTGGTAGTCGGCGTTCAATATGATGAAGAGAAGGTAGTCTCCCTTGTCGGACTGTTCTTCACTGCCGTCCAGTTGGAAACACAGGGTCCTGAGTTCCGGATCGTGCCAATCGGGAACATCCAGATTGGGACCAAACCACTCCAGGTCTGGAATATGATTGGCATTCAAATCCATCCCCAATGGGAACCGGCGCCGCTGCAACACCGGGTATTCTTTGGTAAGAGCAATAGCCTTCCTGAAAAAGGTCAGGATCTTTTCGTTTTTTTGGACATCCTCCCAGTCAAACCAACTGATCTCATTGTCCTGGCAATAGGCGTTGTTATTGCCCTGCTGAGACCGCATAAATTCGTCCCCACCCAGAATCATGGGTGTCCCTGAGGCAAACAGCAAGCAACAGGCAGAGTTTTTGATCAGTTGTTTGCGGAGTTGGAGGATCGCCGGGTCGCTGCTCGGACCTTCCACGCCGCAGTTCCAGGAGTTGTTGTCGTTGGTTCCATCATTGTTGTTTTCGCCGTTGAGTTCGTTGTGTTTGAAGTTGTAGGAGACCAGGTCAGTCAACGTAAATCCGTCGTGGCATGTCACAAAGTTGATGCTGTTGTAAGCGGAACGGCCGTCCTCGCTGTAGAGGTCGGCCGATCCTGTAAGCCGCCATCCCAGGTCGGCAAGTTGGCCGCGGTCTCCCTTGCCGAATTTCCGAAGCGTGTCGCGGAACCGCCCGTTCCATTCGGACCAGTCAACGGGGAAATTGCCGACCTCGTAAGTGCCGAGGTCCCAGGGTTCGGCAATTAGGATGGCCCGATTGAGGAGGGGATCCTGCGAGATAGCGTCAAAAAAGGAGGCTGAGCGCCGGAAACGCATCTCGTCACCGCTGCGACCCAATACCGACGCCAGATCGAACCGGAAGCCATCCACGTGCATCGCCTCCATCCAGTAGCGAAGGGAATCCATTACCAGGCGGAGGGCCGGGGATTTAGCCAGATCCATGCTGTTTCCGCAACCCGTAAAGTTCATGTAGTAACGTGCTGGATCCGACGGTGGGCCAGTCAAAGTGTAATAGCTCTGATTGTCGATGCCCTTGAAACTCAGGGTCGGGCCCAGTTCATTCCCCTCTCCGGTATGGTTGTACACCACATCCAAGACAACTGCGATCCCGGCTCGGTGAAGCTCTCGAACCAGCGTTTTAAATTCGTTCACCTGGCATCCCGGAAAGCGGCGGGTACTGTAGGAGGATTCCGGAGCAAAGAAACCCAGCGTGTTGTACCCCCAGTAATTGGTCAATCCTCGATCCAGCAGAAAATCGTCAACATAAAACTCGTGTACGGGTAGTAATTCGACGGCATTAATTCCGAGGTACTTCAGGTGGGGGATTTTTTCAATGAACCCTAAGTAGGTTCCGGCATCGCGCACATGCGATGAAGGATGAGCCGTAAACCCCTTGACGTGAACTTCGTATAGGATCAACTTTTCCAGCGGGAGGCTGGGAGAGTCCTCGCCATGCCAATCGAATTCATCATCATCAATGACGATGCATTTGGGCATCACCCGGGTGTTGTCGCGCCGATCCGGAACCAGGTCCTGTGAGGGAGAATTCGGATCGTATGCCAGCAATAGGTTGTCGACATTGCGGCATTTACCCGTGAAGGCCCTGGCGTAAGGGTCCAGAAGCAGTTTATTTTCGTTAAAGCGTAGTCCTGCGGCAGGATTGTACTCTCCACAAACCTTGTAAGCGTACATCTGACCTGCCTTGATCCCATGCACCAAAGCGTGCCAGATGTACTTTGTCCTCTCCTTGAGTTCTATAACGTCAGTGGGGGGGGCATCTGGCGAATCAAAAAGAAGCAAGAACACCTGGCTGGCATACTGTGAACAAACGGCAAAGTTGACCCCTTCGGGAGTCAGGCTGGCCCCCAACGGATAGTACTTTCCAGGGCTGACTATCCGGGTCGTGACTGAGACGAGCTGCTGGTTCATGAGTCTCCTTCCATCGTCGGATCCTTTGTTTGCCTGAGTCTTTTGCCTGAGTCTATAGCCACGCAGAGCGGGAGTCAATTCCTGGATAGAACAGAAAAATCCGGGCCGATCCCCTTCGTACTTTCGTTCGGAAAGTTGAGCCACAGGTTTCCCAGTTATTGCCCGACCTCCAATTGTATTGTCCCTTCTTTTTGACCCTTCATGGAGCCATTCTGACGGTTAGCAGGGTTCTCCGGCGATACCAGAACCCCCTGTGCTACCTTAGGAACGGATTCGAGACCAGACATCTCGAAACGAGATTCGGCAGGCAACTTATTGTTGACTGCAGGTCCATTCAGAGCTGGAAATACATTGAGAGGAGAAAAACAAAGAATGAGAAATCAGAAGTGGATGATTCGAGCAGGTATGACTTTCGGCGGGTTGTTTCTTGCCGCCGTTCCAATGTTACTGGCCTTTTCGAGTGGGCCACTCCCGAGGAAGACGGGGTCGATCCGATTTGGTGAAAACAGTTGTACACAGTGTCATGGTGGAACAGCCAATTCCGGGACTGGTAAGCTGGACTTGACGGGAGTCCCGGAAACCTACGTTCCTGGACAGGCTTACAACGTTAAAGTCACCCTGCAGCAAACCGGGCAGAGCCGCTGGGGTTTCGAACTGGCCACACGGAAAGATGATGGAACGCAAGCCGGCAGCCTGCAAATCGGCCCGGACGGGTTTACTCAAATCAAGGTGGACGGCGGCGTGCAGTTTATCGAGCATACCTCTACGGGTACCCGCGCCGGGACGGCAAATGGCCCCGTGGACTTCAATTTCACGTGGAAAGCACCAGACACCAATGTGGGTGAAGTCTTCTTTAGCGTGGCTGGTAACGCGGCTAACAACAGCGGAACCAACGTCGGTGACTTTATCTATACTAAGGAGAAGAGCATTAACAGTCCGGGGGGCGGTGGGGAAGGCGGCGGGCAACATGAGCCGCGGATCACCACCTTCACTCCCAATTCCGGTCCGGTCACCGGCGGAACTCCGTTCGTCATTTGGGGGAAAGACTTCGCGGCTGGAGCAACAGTCACTATTGGCGGAGCAGCCGCTACCAACATCGTGGTGTCGGGTGATTCCTACATTTACGGCGTCACCCCAGCCGCAGCCAATGTGGGACCCGTAGATGTGGTCTGCAGTTCCGGGGGAAAGAGCGCAACCCGCCCAGGTGGATTCACCTACCTGCAGGGGTCTACAGCCAATCCGTCAGCCAAAGCCCTCATCGTCCCTTACGTGGTCGACACGGATAACTTCCGAACGAACCTGGGCATGAGCAACCTCACCTCCAGCCCGGTGAATGTGACCGTCCACCTGGCGGATCTTAGTGGCATTATTCTGGCCACCAAGACCTACACCGTCCCGGGCGGGGGACTGAACCAAGTCGGTAACATCGTCAGGACTCTGTTGGATGATTCCAACGTGTCGAACAAGGAAGGATATCTGATCCTGGAACCCTCCGTGGACGATTCGATTACGGCCTATGCCACTCCGATCGACAACTCTACCCAGGACTCTTCGGTCATTCAGAGTGGTCGAAGCCAGTCCACCCATTTGCTGCTGCCGACTTCTACGTCGACCGGCTTGTTCAAAACGACCCTGACCCTCATCAACGAAAGTGACGTCAACAACCAGGTTGAGATCAAAATGCGTAACACCAATGGCGAGGTTCAGACTACGAAGACAGTGACCCTGGCGCCTTATGGCTCCTTCAGTTCCGATGACATCCATGCCTTCCTGGGAATCAGCGGGACGTTCGGGCCCATAGAACTGCGATCAATCGAGCAGACCCCCAAGCCGATTGCAGCCATCTCGAGGGTCTACGCTGAGTTGACCACCGACTCGGGGAAGAAAGGAACGGCCAGTTCGTTCTTTGTCGCAGAACCCATGAACCCTTGAAGCCTTTCGAACGACGCACGGCTTTGAAAACCACAATGAAAGGCACTGCGAGGCCCCCGGAGCCACCCGGCTCCGAGGGCCTTTTTTTTGGCGGGAACCACCTCTATTGTCCCCCAGATTCATCGAGGGGTACGGACTCATAGCGAGAGCTGAGCGTCCAGTTTCTCCCTCGCCTGCATCATCTCATCCCAAGACACAGTCCCTTCTCGATAAGCTGCGATGCGGCCCAAGATGGCGGTCAGGTTGCTTTCCACGCTGACAGCAGCGTTATTCAGAAACCTTCCAGCCCGGAGGCTTTCTACGAACATCTTCACGTTGACGATAGCGCCTTGCCGGAAAGTATCATCCTTCTC
>JBGPHY010000418.1:0-5559 GCA_041484625.1 Terriglobia bacterium
GACCATTGCCATCTGCGACTTCAACCACGGCAATCCTGGCCTTCGCGGCGGAGGTCTGCTGGCCAATGAATTCATCCGTCTCCCTTACCTTTTCAGCTTGAATCGACCTCCGGGGGTTGCGGGATGGGGCAAGGAGCACAAGGAATTTCAACGTGAATTTTACAGGCGAAGCATCATCATCATGGGACCCGTTCAGGAGATGCCGGTCTTTGAATCCCGCCTGGAGCTGGATCCCGGGGTGAAAGACCACTGGGGAATCCCGGTGGCTCGGATCTCCGGGCATCGGCATCCCCATGACATAGAGGTTGCCCGATTCCTGGCCTCGAAGGCGGAGGCCTGGCTGAAAGAATCCGGGGCAGTCCAGACCTGGTTGAGAATCCCCGGGACCGGTGTCAGCGGAGGCCAGCACCAAGCCGGCACCTGCCGGATGGGCAACGATCCCAAGATCTCCGTGGTTAACAAATATTGCCAGGTCCACGAAGTAGACAATCTCTTTGTCGTGGATGGGGGCGTCCATGTCACCAACGGAGGATTCAACCCAGTGCTCACCATCATGGCCCTTGCCTACTGGGCATCGGACTACATCACCCGGCAGTGGAAAGGAACCCGATTTCGAACTTGAAGACAATTCGCTGGCCTAATCCCCAGCAGCTTTGAGCGACCTCGACCATGTCCTTCCTTACCCGCAGAAAAACAATTCTCTGGACCAGCGGCCTCTTGCTAGTGTGTATTCTGGCCCTGATGTCTAACCTTGGCTATTACGGGGGATCCACTTATTCGGGCAAGTACTGCATATCCTGTCACCAGATCCGTCCTTCTTACGACAAGTGGTCGCGCTCTTCCCACCGCAACATGGACTGCAAGGAGTGCCACGGCAGTGCCTTGACTCTGGATCCGGCCATGCACGCCACCAACTTGAGGCACCTCTATTATCAAGTAACCGGCAAGGTGCCGAAGCGCGTTCTGCTGAAGGACCACCAGGTGGACGCCCTGTTGGCCAACTGCCGTCGCTGTCACATGAACAAATTCGCCCAATGGACGGCTGGCGGACATTCGGCGGGGTATGCCCACATTTTCCTGGAAGAGAATCACAATCGCAAAACCCTGTTGATGGATGACTGTCTGCGGTGCCACGGCATGTTCGCTGAGGGCGACATCAGCAATATCGTCACTCCCATCAACAACCAGGGGCCGTGGGATCTGGTCAACCGGGACTTCGCCTATAGAGCGGTCATTCCCTGCCTTGCCTGCCACCAAATGCACATTGAAGGCCAGCCCCAACAGATTCCCAACTATTTGGATCCCAAGGGCATTGGACAGTTTCGCAAAATTGCATCCTCTTCTGTGGCCTTCTACGATCGGCGTGAACGCCGGCATTTCCCGCTCTCAATGCTGCCCATGCCAGAGATGAACCGGAATGGCCGGAAAGTAGTGCTAAGTCCGGACCTGCGCCAACGTCTCTGCTACCAGTGTCACGCCCCCGAGGCGACCCTCGAAGTGGCCACGGGCGATGACCGTACGGGCATAGGAGTTCACGAAGGCATCGGCTGCCTAGGCTGCCACGACCCTCACACACTGGATGCCCGGGCTTCCTGCGCCAACTGTCACCCCCGCTTGTCCAATTGCGGTCTGGATGTTGCCAGGATGGATACTACCTTCAAGTCCCCCGAGAGTTCTCATAATATCCACTTCGTCAGTTGCCAGGACTGTCATCCCAAGGGCGTACCCAAGAGCAAGCGGCAGCGGGAACTGGATCAGCGCGGAACAAAGACAATTTTCCAGCTTCAAACTGCCTTACCCGAACAGAGGCCCGGCACACCGTGAGACGACTGGTACCGTTGTTCATTTTGGCGTTGTCCCAACCGGCCCTGGGCCAGCTTCCCGAATTCTACAAATCCGTTGATCGCGTCATTTGGGTGGTCAAGGACATGGAGCGTGTGGCCCAGGGATGGAAGACACTGGGTTTCCCCGTAATGGAAGTAGGTGAAGTCGGCTACGGTGAGACCGAGTTCCGAGGGCAGGCTGTGTCAGGCAGGATGCGAGTGGCCCTGGCCAACCTGGCGGGGGCACAGGTCGTCTGGATTCAGCCGCTGAGTGGAAACAGCGCCTACACGGAGTTTCTTGCCCAACACAGGGATGGAGTCTTCAGCCTGATGCATCGGGTTCCGACCCTCTGCGCTTTTCAGAATGAGCTGAAACGTCTGCAGGGTGCAGGTCTCCGTGTCCTGCAGCAAGGAGTGTCCGATGCGGGAGATGTGTCGGTCACTTATGCCTTCCTGGACACTGTGAAATCGGGCAAATACGCCCTGGGCCTGGTTCACGATCCCTCGGACTTTTCCTACGCGGACACAGAGAAAACGAGAGTCGCTTCCAGCGTAGTCGAGATGAACCAGTTTGCCTTTTTGGCAAGGAACATCCACGAGGTTTCGGTCTATTGGGCGTAGGTGGGCTATCCGGAGATGTCCTTCACGCATTCTGCACTGAGCGATCTAAGGTACCATGGAGCCCTTGGACAGTTCGATCAGGAACTGGGATGGCAACGCCATGGGGCTGTGGTTTATGAGTGGATCTCTCCCCTGAAAGGACCCACCGTCTACGAAGATGCACTCAAAGCGCACGGAGAAGGATTCCATCACTTGGCTTTTCAGGTCGAGGATATGGATAAAGCCATGGCGGCATGGACCACCGCTGGATTTCCAGTGGTTCAGTCTGGCGCCTGGGGGGAAAAGGGCAAGCCAGGCTCGGGCCGATTCGCTTATGTGGACACCGATCCCATTGGAGGGGTTACGGTCGAGCTACTGTGGGATTTCCGGTAAGAGTCTCAAGGGCTGTCTCTGCTCAGCCTCGTTCTCGTCGTCGGACCTGAAAGGATTCATGTCGGGGACGAGGACGAGCTCGACAACGATTTAGATCTTCATGGAATTCCCAGGAAACTCCGCCGGTCGGCGATAGCCGCTTTCAGTTCCACCAGGCGGCCTTCAAAGAAATGTCCAGCTCTTTCAAACAAGACCAGATCTTTGGGTTGTGCGATGGAAGGATAAATTTCACCGACGGCCTGAGGGTCACAGATTTCAGCGGCGCTGCCCTGCAGGAATAGCTTGGGGGTCGACAGCTTTGTGAGTGGCGACGGGTTGAAGTATTTAAGAGGCGGGGCGACAGCAATGACCGAGATCAGTGTCGAATCTTGCCGGACCGCCTCCAGCGCCATCCACGCCCCGAAGGAGAAACCGGCGGCCAGGCAGGGAATCGAGGGCCATCTCGAGCCCACGAAATGGACGGCAGAAAGAGTATCCTCGATTTCGCCTCTTCCCTTGTCATGGCTGCTTGTGCTGAGACCGACCCCTCGAAAGTTGAATCGCAGGACATTGTACCCGCAGTCAAACAGCGCATTGGCGACTGCATAGACCACCTTGTTGTACATGGTCCCCTGATAAAAAGAATAAGGATGGCACACCACTGCTAGAGCCCCAGGTTCGGGGATGTTTCGGAATTTCAGGATCCCTTCGATCCGTCCAGCCGGGCCGTCAAGAAAGATAGCCTGAACCTTGCTCACCGTGAGTTTCTCCCGAAAGTCGTCATTCTGGAGGGAACGGGCACCGCCCCGTTACCAGCCACCGTAAAATGATTCAATCTTCGAAGCAACGAACGCTGCGGCGAGCGATTCCCGCAAATCCCATACTTCGTGCTGACCTTATTGAAGCCTGGGCCGCACTCTCTCATTCTGCCTGGAAGTCCAGCCGACAAAACATCAAATCTTGGATTGTGGGACAGAACGATTTGGGATAGGTTGAGGGATAGAGTCAACACTCCACGAAAGGAGTTGTCTCCATGAAATTCTGGTTCGTTCTGGGATGCCTGCTGGCCGGTTTGGGAGTGGCTGCAGGAGCTTTTGGCGCCCACGCACTCCGCCGTACTCTTCCTCCGGACTGGCTGGCCATCTTCGAAACTGGAGTTCGTTATCAGATGTACCATGCCTTGGCTCTGCTGGTCGTGGCGCTGACTTCAGTCCAACGGCCCTCCAGCGCTATCCAGGCCGCAGGCTGGTTCTTCGTGCTCGGCACGGGGCTATTCTCGGGAAGCCTCTATGCTTTGTGCCTGACGGGGATGCGTGGCCTGGGCATGATCACCCCAGTCGGAGGCCTGTGCTTTCTGGCTGGCTGGGCATCCCTGGCATGGGGAGTGTGGAACTATCCCACAGTCTGATTTGCGGACCTTGTGACCAGGATCGGGAGGCAGCATCTCTGTACCACCCCCAGCCAAGGTAAAGGGAACTGAATGACTGCCGTCTCGGTACAGTCAAGGTACCCACAGCACAGGATACAATAAATCCATGGGATTCCTGGTAAGGAATGAAGCGATGGTTGATCTTCGGATTTGGAGTATACTCAGCCAGATGTTTGTCAGTTTTTGAGGTTCTTCGTCTCATCTGCCTGGGCAGTGTTGGCCCTTCCCGGACGTTTCCAGTCATTAATATTAAGAAAGGATCTTATCCTTATGAACACTGATCGACCTTTTACCACTAAGAACGCCCAGAAGTATTGCACATCTTACCTTGCCTTTCTGGCCATTCTGATTGTGACATTTGCAGTGGCCTGCACTTCCCCTCCCAAGGAAGAGAAAAAAGCGACCGGAGTACCCACAGGCCCGGTACCTTACAAGCTGACCTATCCCTTGGGCCTTGATCCGGATGCTGCGGTGATTCCAGCTGACAATCCACTGACCGAAGAGAAGATCAAACTGGGCAAGAGACTCTATTTTGACAAGAACCTCTCCATCGACAAAACCATCTCTTGTGCCACTTGTCACATTCCAGAAAGAGGCTTCGCGGAGAATGAGCGGTTCTCAACAGGAGTGGGCGGCAAGAAGGGCAACCGCAATGCGCCAACAGTTATTAACCGACTGTTCAGTACACGCCAATTTTGGGATGGTCGCGCTGCTTCGCTGGAGGAGCAGGCCGTTGGCCCGGTTCACAACCCTGTGGAAATGGCCATGCCCGACCCAAAACTAATAGAAGAGCGGCTAAAAGGGGACGCGGAATATGCCCAGTTGTTCAAGGCAGCTTATCCTCCGGAAGGCGTGGTCACCGAAGACCACATTGCTAAGGCCATTGCTAGCTTCGAACGCACTGTTCTTTCCGGCAACAGCCCGTATGATCGCTTTATCGCGGGAGACAAGAGCGCCATGAACGAATCGGCCCAACGTGGTTACGCCATCTTCAAAGATGAGAAAAAAGGGAATTGCGTAACTTGTCATGTGAATTTCAACTTTACCGACGAGAACTACAACAATCTCGGTGTCGGGATGAAGGCCAAGAATCCCGACCTCGGACATTACGCTGTAAGCAAGCTGGAAGGACACAAGGGCGCCTTCAAGACTCCTACCCTGCGCGATGTGGCCAGCACAGCCCCTTACATGCACGACGGATCGGAGAAGAGCTTGAAAGATGTGATCACTCTCTACGAAAAAGGTGAAGCCCCCAACAAATGGCTCTCTGCCAAAATGAAGCCCATTAAGCTGACCAAGCAGAAGAAGGCTGACTTGGTCGAATTCCTGAAGGCA
>JBGPHY010000419.1:0-5551 GCA_041484625.1 Terriglobia bacterium
CCATGAGTGCTATTTTACCTTCATCACGAAGAATGTCAGAATTGGAACGCCTGGTTGGGCAAGACCCAGCCTGGCAAGCCAATACCTCATCAAGCGAGGAGTGAAATGGAAGATAACGCTAATATCGGGTCTGTCTCCGGACCGACCGCCGACAAGACGTTGACTGAAGAGGGTGACCCCGCTGCTCCGAAGAAAGCTCCGCCTGCCTCAATGAGCCTGGTCGAGCCGCGTCTGCGTAACTTGTACTTACAGTTCTACAAAGAGAGCTACTATGTCCCGAGCGTGTTGGATCTCAAGACCAAGGAACTGATCGCCATCGGTGTCTCGCTGGCGTCCAAGTGTGAGGGCTGCCTGGATGGCCATCTGCGTAAGGCATTGGAACTCGGCATCACGAAGGAAGAAATCAGCGATGCCATCGTGGTGGCCATCGGCATCGCCGCCGCCGGTATGATGGATTTCTCGGACAAGGCTGCTATCAGGCTTGACCTGCACCACTTTGAATAGAAGTCTATGTTGAGTCTATTGCCGCCAATTCAAGGAGAGTTATGGAGTTGACCGTCGCTGCATTGCTTTTCTTGTCAGCTCTTCCTGTCTTTGCATCGGATATCGATATTGAACCTAAACATCCTTTGTCGGCAGGGCAGGAACTTCGCGTCGCTCAGGATGAGGGAGCCATCAAAGTATCCGGGGAAACCTTTGCCTACACGATACGCAAAGACAACGGCCTGATTGGGGCCGTTGAGGTTCTCGGAAGGGAAATAACCGGCGACACCCCGATTCCGGACCTGAGTGTAGCAGAGCATCTGGATCCCGATTTTTCGCCCTTCGCTGCCCGCAACGAAACTCGTGCCCGTGTGACCTTGATTTCGGCAACTCCCGCACGGGTATTGATTGAAGCGGTGGGCGGCTATACGGCCCAGGACGGCCGGCGGTTCCCGCTGCAGTACGCCCTGAGATATGACCTCTCGATTGACGGTGTCATTCTCGTTGGTGTCGGGAACATCGCCACGGGGCCTTGCACATTTCGATGGCTCCGGCTTTCCGGCGGCGCGGTCCGGCAGGACATTGCGAAATTCCTCAACTGGATGCCCGAGCAGTCAACTTCGCAGTCGACTTTTTACCGGTTCCGTGCCCTTCAGGGCAGCGACAGCGGGACGATACTCTCTGGGATGTGGATTCCATGGATATGGATCGGCGATCAGGACGCAGGGCTTGAAGTCACGACCTGGGACGTGAGTTCTCAAACCTACAACCAGGTCGACAGCACGGCCCGGAATGACGAGCCCGCCATGTTTGTCGTCCGCCGGGGGAACGGGCAGGTGCGATGGGAGAACTTTCTCGTCCGCCATACCAGGGTCGATACAGACAGAGGATGGAGCAGGTCGGACAGCTTCGCGCTAACAGTGACTCCTTCCAAGAAGTTTGACCCCTACTATAGCCTGATCAAGGGAGCCCATCTCGGCCCTCACCAGCACGTCAACCATCTTGAGGTGCCGGGTGAGCAGGAGATCCGGACCCTAGCGCAAAAGGGCTACAACCTCGTCGTCGGGATGGCGAACTGGCGCTCCGGTGAATATGTTCCGCTGAACGAGGACCAGCTCCAGCGCACCATCACGCTTTGTCACAAGTACGGTGTCAAAATCATCCCTTACATCACGCTCGTAGATCTCTCCTACGCTACGGACATATTTCGGCAGCACGGCGAGCAGTGGGCCATCGAGCCGACCACGGAGTTCATCCACCACCTCGCCCCGGGCAATCTGAAAGCCGAACTCAGCTATCGCAATGATCCTGAGGAAGAGACGACCCTGATGTGCCCAGGAGCTGAGGGATGGAGAAAGCACTGGAAACAGCAGATCGACCGGGTCATCCAGACTTATGACTTCGACGGCATCTACTTCGATTTCTGGTATGGACGCATGGCGTGCGAGAACTCCCGTCACGGCTGTGGCGGCAGATTTCGCAGGGGAACGGTGCTGGGTGCGCGCGAAATGCTGATGTATGCCTACAACCGGCTGAAGGGGAAAAATCCATGGGCGATCATTAAGGCCAACACCAACATCCTCGCCACTGCCCTTATCACCAGCTTGGTCGACATCCGGCTCGTCGGCGAGGCGATGGATGCAACCGGGATGGATGAGGACAGCCGCCGGTGGCTTAATTCTTCCTTCCGTCTCGGTGAGACGACCGAGTTCCTGTGGGACGACACCCGGTGGAGTGCCGCGCAAAAAGCTTCGTTCGCAACACTGGTCAACTTCCTGCCCCAGGCGTACGAACGACCCCGGTTTGAACCACGCAGTTCATTCGACGACTTCGACGTTTTCCGCTCCTTTGACGATGGCACAGGAGATTGGCATCTTGGCATCAGCGACGGCAAAGGACTGATAGCCAGCCCGCCCGGCATCAAAATGAATCTGGTCGAAAACGGAGGCTCGATGCTGGCCACGGCTGTGAATGCGAGCCCGTCGGAGGTAACCGCCGCCATTCCGCTTCCAGACGGCTGGCTGGCCTGCGAGCCGCTCTCGGGACAGTTGCACGCGTTGGCAGGAGGGTCTTTGAAGGTGAATCTTCCCGCAGACGGATACCGCCACTTCCTCATACGGCAGACCCCGAAGGTCCCGCAGTTGCTCTACACTCTGGGTGCGCGCGATCCGGCCTGGCAGACTTACGAACCGGCGGCGCGAAAGCTGCAGATTGCAGTGGATGCCGCTGAAGGGGCGCGGATCCGTGTCGGTGTATTCACTCCGTTCCCAATTCGTGCTGTAACCAGCGCGCGAACGGGTCCAGCCCCCTTTGCGTGGAAACCAGGCACACCCCTGTTGAGCTTTGAGGTGGTGCATTTTGCGGACGACCTCTTGGAAATAAGCTTCAGTAGCCCAATTCGACTCTGGAGATGGAACTGTCCGCCGTTTCCGCTCTGTTGGGATGCTAAACCCGACGCAGCCCACATCGCAGACTGTCGGGTGGTGCACCTCCTCGCTTTCTACCTTTATCTGCAGTTGGCTTATCTGCATTTATGACAACCAAGGTATCAAGACACAAAGGAGATAACGTAAAGACCCTGCCTGTTTGGATCTGCGGGCGGTCTTCACCTGAATCGTTCAAGCTAAGCTGAAAATATCGGGAGTGTATAACGGGTCCTGATCCTGCACATGCGAGTTCGTTTTCGTGCCTCTGTAATACCAGAGGGTAACTTTTTATTTTCTTGGAAGGATTTTTCCGCTGATAGATGAGCAGATCAGCAGGAGGGCCGCAAACGCTTTTATTGGCCTGGATATCTTGGTTAGATGTGCTGAAATTTCCAGAATACCAACTGTGTCATCGACTTAAGGTTATCAGAGTTCATCAGCGGCGATCTGCGTCCAAATGTTTTCTCCGGGTCTCTGCGCGTCTGCGGTCGAGTTTCGGTTGCGGCCACAGCCCGCGGTTAGGTCTTGGTGAGGAGAAATCCGGGCCAGGTTGTTTGTTCCTAGCGAATCAGTCTTTCCAGGTCTGTGACCGCCGAGTCGATGAGGGCAGCTTCGCTCTCAAGGACTTTTGCGGCTCGTTTGATCTCTGTCTCCGCTTCCTCCCAGCGCTTCTGCTCGATTGCTTCGCGCACTCCCGGAACGGTTTTCACACCATAACCGGTGTAAACGCCGGGCGCATAAATCAAATGCTGGTACCAGGGCCGGCGCGGCAATCCATCGGGATTGGTCAGGCGGCGTTCGCTCTGCTGAAGCTTCTGGTTGAGAGCATCAAGAGCTGTGCCTCCTGGAATACTCCCGGTCCGGCAGACCCTGTCCAGCGCCTTCTCGTAGCTCTCAGCGCTCTGCATCAGCAGCGCCGCGGCATTCTCCAGCGGGGCAAAGTTCAAATAGGGCGGCACGTCTTCGTGCCTGGGAGCGACAGTAGGCTTCCTCGGATCATTGATAGCTTGGTAGACTCCGTCTGTCAGTTCCTGGTTGCGTTCCCGAATCTCCTCCTGCCGCTTCTTGAGCAGATCCTGCAGGTCCTTCACGTAAGTCCGGATTGTATCTGCCAAATCCGTAAACTCAAAGGGCAGGATTTCTGCATCGGCGATTCGCAATACAGCCGTTCCGATTGTCTGCGCCAGAGCGCGGCCGTAAACGAAGTCGGTGTCAGAGAAATGGATGTACCAGTAATAGTCGTCATAGATGGAGTGATAGATGCCTCCGTCATCCTCACCGCTGTAGCCAATATCGAGCGATGCAACGCCCAGATGGTCCAGGAAGACGGTGAAATCGGTCCCTGAGCCGAGCGCCTTCATCCGCAGGTCAGGCCTCTGGCGTAACTCCCCCCTTTTCTCGGGGGATTTCGCGTCTGCAATCTCCCGCGACTGGAGGCGTTTCCATACGGGAAGCTTCGACTCCGGGTCCTCCACGTCCCGGGCAATCGAATTCATGAAATGCTCGAGCGTGTGCGAGCCGCCCATGGAGAGATAGCCACGGGTGTTAGAATCGGTGTTTATGTAGACCGCGGCATGCAAGCGAAGCTCCTCGGCATGTGCCTCTGCCCACTCCGTGGAGCCGAGCAGCATCGGTTCTTCACCATCCCATGCGCAGTAAATAATGGTTCGTCGCGGCTTCCAGCCCTGCTTGATCAACAGTCCCATGGCGCGCGCCTCTTCCAGCAACGACGTCAGGGCTGAGACCGGATCCTCAGCGCCGTTTACCCAGGCATCATGGTGATTTCCGCGAATCACCCACTGGTCTGGTTCCGATTCACCGCGGATCCTAGCAATGACGTTATACACCTTTTTTATGTCCCAGTTGGACATGACTCTTAGATGAACCTTGGCAGGTCCTGCCCCGACACGGTAGGGAATGGGGAGTGCGCCGCGCCAATCGTCGGGTGCCATGGGCCCCTTCAGCGCCGCCAGCAGCGGCTGTGCGTCGCCATAGGAAATTGGAAGCACCGGGATTCTTTGAATGCTGGGGGCCTCCTTGACCGAGAGTCGCTTCGCCGCGGGCGTGGCACCGATCCCGGGGGTGAGCGGATCACCCGGATTCGATGAGGCAAAATCCATCACACTGCCGCGCTGGACGCCGTCTTTGGGTCGCATCGGCCCATCGGGAAACACATCTCCTTGCGTGTAGCCATCATTGGCGGGGTCGGAATAGATGAGGCAACCCACCGCCCCATGCTCGGCCGCAACCTTGGGCTTCATCCCGCGCCATGAATTTCCGTATCGAGCGATCACTATGGCGCCTTGGACCGATATCCCCAGCCGTTCCAGTTGCTCGTAATCCGCCGGCAGTCCATAGTTGACATAGACGAGTGGCGCGATGACATCGCCGTCGGGGGAGTAGGCGTTGTAGGTGGGAAGTTGCTCCGCCTCCTGGCCTGTCGTGGGATCGACGGCCAGTGCCGGCTCTTGCAGCTTGGCGGAAAACCTCACAGGCTCCACCAACTCGACCACCCGCTCCCTGGGCGTGGGGAACAGCACATCGAAGGTCTCTATTTGTGCATCCAACCCCCATTCTTTGAATCTGGCAAGAATCCATTCAGCGTTCTCCTTGTCATACAGGGAACCGACGTGGTGAGGTCG
>JBGPHY010000420.1:0-5550 GCA_041484625.1 Terriglobia bacterium
ATTATGGAGACCGTGCCGAGCATTGCTGGAATGGGGACCACTGTCGTCCCAACGCTCTTTCCCGCCTTCGTTACCCCCAGATGTTCGCGCCTAAGGTCGTCGAGCGGATTTTGAAGACAGCCCCGCCGGGCGCCGATCTAACCAGTTGGCGATATTGAGCCGATGGATTTACACAGCCCGCATCTGCTATAATCCGTCCTAGGAATTGCTCAAATCTCACGAAATGATATGTGGAAGTTCGGCGTCGGAGTCTGAGTGTGCTCCAGGGGCGATAGGCCTTGCGGATCCTGTTTTTCGGCAGGCTCGGGGAACGATTGCTGGTACAACGACCACATCTCCAATCCGAATAGAGGTATTTGACCAATGAGCCACCCGACATTGCGTCTGTACGACGGGTATGACCATACATCTCCTGACCTGCAAGGAGAGGTAAAAGAACTTCAGAGTACCCTTAGCCGGAAGGGATTTGATGTGAAGGCGGATGGGTATTTTGGCCTCGAAACGGAAGCAGCCGTCAAACGTTTCCAAGAGAGGGTGGGACTGGATGATGACGGAATCGTCGGTCCTTTCACCTGGGCAGCTCTGCTGGACACCCCCCAGCCTGACTTCTCCTCTACCGAAATTACTACTTACCCTCGCAATTCTCCCTCGCTATTGGAGGAACTCCAGGAAGCGGTTCAATACAAAGACACCGTCGCTGGAGCTGTGGCCCAACCCGGTCTGCAGCCAGCCCTGATTGGCGGCCTGGCATCGCGGGAATCGCGCTGGGGCCTGGCGCTGTCGCCTCGTGGCCCGGGAGGGACAGGGGACAAGGTCCCCCGAGCTCCCAAGCCTCCCTTACGACCCGGATCCCTTCCCTCGGATGGGGGCTTCGGTCGCGGTTTGATGCAGATTGATTTCGACGCTTTCGATTTTGCCCACGGCGATCAATGGAAAGATCCTGGCAAAAACATCCAATTCGGTTGCCAGGTACTGGCCGACTACCGGCGGTTCATTCAGTCCAAGACTCACTTGGAAGGAAGAGCCTTGCTTCAAGCGGCAGTGGCTAGCTACAACTGCGGCCCGGGTAGGGTCTTGACTGCCTTGCAGAAGCAGATCGATGTGGATTTCTACACGGCGGGCCGGAACTACTCCAGGGACGTTCTGAACCGCATGGGATGGTTTCAGCTCCAGGGTTGGTGATTTTCTTTACTCCGCACTGGAATTCGAGATCATGAAAAGCGACATCGAGAGTATTAAGGCCATTGGGGCGGATGGCGTGGTGATTGGCATTCTCAGGGCAAACGGCACCGTGGACGTCGAGCGTTGCACAGAATTGGTGGACTCAGCCCGACCCTTATCCGTGACGTTCCATCGCGCCTTCGACATGACGAAAGATCCCTTCCAGGCTTTGGACGATGTCATTGCCAGCGGCTGCAACCGAATACTGACTTCCGGGCAGCACGGCAAATCGCGGCTGCACATTGTTCTTAAACCTGAGGGAGCGCAGGCGACGGAGTGGCGGTCCCGTCGGCCACACTGCGTGACTTTCGATTGGTGCAGGACTCGTCACCAGGCCGTTCGCATCGCCAGCCCATCCTGAGAATTTGGATTATTCTCATTTGCTTAAGCTGAAATTCACCGTGATGGTGGTGTCCACTTGCATGGGATGGCCGTTCAGCAAAGGGGGTCGGTATTTCCATTGCCTGACCGCTTCTAAAGCGGAGGAGACCAGCATGGGGTGGCCGGAAATCAAGCGGAGATCCTCAACACTGCCGTCCGGTGCAATGACAGCCGCCAAGATTACTGTCCCCTGGATATGGGACATCTTCGCCAATACAGGATAGGAGGGCACAACCTGATGGATCAGGTTGGCCTTCAGGATTTCGCCTCCAACCGTAATACGAAGAATCGGGTGTGTCGCCGAAGGTGACGGGGAGACTGGCGCCGTAGGTGGAGCAAGCGGAGGGCTGTTGCCGGCCAACAGGGTTCCTCCCATCTCTCCATTCTTTGACCCTCCTTCGACCCCGCCGATCACTCCCCCATCTATTCTCTCGCCGTCTTCCTTCGGAAATAGCTGCAAATCGACAATGGGGCGGACGTCTTCCGGCACTCTACCGGGAAGCGTGAGAGCCTTGGTGCTGGTTATGATGACTGAGTTCTTCTTGAGCTCGGCCTTGAGCCCCCTCGGAGTCGATGGTGGCGGTGGCAGTATGGGCGCAGACAGTGCCTGGAGGCTGCGCAACTGGTGGGGCAGGCTTTCGGGGAAAAGAGGCGTCACCAGGGTCAGGATACCCACGACTATGACGTGCAGCGTCACTGCCAGGATAAAGGGGAGAGATCTCCTGTCGGGAAGAGCAAACTCAGAGGATTCGGTCAATTGTTCAAACATGGCGCAGGCCCTCCTCTCGTTGCTTGAACCATGCGCAGGCAACCCCCATTCCTGCAGGGCTGCCTGTCACGGTGACCTTCAAGCATCAGCGCCAACGCCTTCTACTTATAATTAGACACCGGATCTCATCCAGAGTTCCCATGGAACTCATGTGCTCCAGGCTCTCACGTACGCTTTCTGCAGAAACGAAGGTCGAGTGAGCGAGGGCGGTCAGTTTCCCGTTGGCATCATAGGGGTAGCCGGAACTGTTGATCCGGTTATTGGCCGGATTGATGCTGAGGGACACGGTGAGCCCGGATCCCTTGGTCAGCTACTGGTTGGTGCGGTTGTCAAAGCCCTCATAGGTAAACGCCAACCCCCGGTCAGGCCCGCTGGTGCCAGCAGCCGTCCACTGCCCCAGCCAAACCTGCAAGGCTCAGCTCTGAACCTACGAGCCGACGGGAAAACACTATGTCATCGTCCAGTGAAGAAACAGCGAATAACCAGATCTGACCCTCATTTTCCCTGATTTTCCTCAAAGAACGACTACACAACCGCAACACTAGCCGTCTCTTTCGGACGCGAGAATACGAAGTGACCACGAGAAGATTGACCGCGATGGAGCCGGACACATAATACCTGAAGGGCACTCGCGATCGTTATTTGTCCCTTGATCGAGTTTTTAGTAGGGACAGCGGATGCGCAGGGACAGGAAGCGGGAGCCGACCTGGGAGGAAGTCCGGCAGCTGCGCGAGGTGAATGAGCGGCTCAAGCAGTTGGTGGCGGAGTTGAGCTTGGCCAATCTGAGGCCCCCCAAAAGCCTCTTTTAGGGCTCAGCGAGCGGCCATGGCGGAGTTCATCGAATTCTACAACCATCGGCGCTACCACGAAGGGGTCGGCAATGTGACGCCGGCCGATGTCTACCACGGTCGACGGAAAGAAATTCTCAAACGGAGGAAGGAGCAACAACAGGAAACCCTGGACCGCCCGTTCCAATACAATCTGGGCCAGGCGCCAAATCCAACTCGGGGTGAACTGAGGACTGAACTGTATAGCTTGGAAAAAGGCCAGATAAGTCTCAAATGTCCTGAAGACGCACAATCAAATCACCCTTACCAGATCAGCGTGGTAATTGACGTCCCCGGGAGGTTCACCGCCAGTGTCATATCATTCCACTGGATTTGAGTCTCAACGGGTTGAGGCCGGCTGTTCAGAAGTTGAAGAATGGTCTTGCCGGTCGCCGCCTTAAAGGCCATGAAACGTACTTTCTCTGCCTTCCCTGTCACCTCAATACGATGGTCTCCGGGCCGCACGAACTTGCTGAAGTGAGCGAGATAATAGTAGAGGCCCGTGTACGTAACCTCATGTGTCTTGCGATTGACGATCACGACGGGGTGCTGCTCATTGGGATCGGGATCCCCATGTACGGGTGATACCAGCCACGGACCGCCCTTTTCATCGAGGACCATATTCCAGTAGACCCAGGCGGAGGCGCCCGCTTCGAGGTCCGACATGATCATGTTCCCCCAGAGGTCGCCGTCTTTGAAGTCGTAAAGCGGCATGGGCATGCTCCGGGGCTCACCGATTTCATAGGCATGGCATACTTCGGTCATCCACATCGGGAACTGCGGATATTTCTTATGAATTTCCGCGATCTGGCCGTAGGCGCCTGACTTAGTCCAGTCATAGCCATGATAGGCAAGGCCGCCGACATATTTCAGAGCTTCCGGGTCATCCAGGACGAGGTGATAGTTCTGGTGGGCGTTGCCGCGGGTGGGAGCCTCACTTAACTGAATCTTGGTTTTCGTCCCCGATTTCTGCAGCAGCGGCCCCACATGGTTCTTCAGCAATTCCCGAATTTCTTCATAGTTTATTTTCGTATAGACCCCAGGCTCATTAAACAGACTCAAATAGTCAATAAAGACTCCGTTCTTCTCATATTCCTGCAGGTAGCGCAGGTAATAGAGCGCCAGTGCGTCATAGTACTTGGGGTCGACATCCTGCTTCTTGCGGTCCTTAACATTAGTGAGCATCCAGTCCGGAGGGTAATCCATAGGTGCCTGGAGGACGAAGCGGCCGTACTGGCGCGCCCTCTTGATAAAGGTGATTTCCCCGTTCGGTTCCAAGTCCCGTGCGATGGAGAAGTTATGCATCGAGACGTCGCCGGTTGTGTCGTCATAAGTGAAGAACGGCCCCGCCGATTGGAAGTCGGTCGCGCCGATGACCGTCTTCATTGCGGAATAACCCGCGCCTTGTTGGGGATCAAACAGCGCACGTAGGACCTCCTCTTGCTTGTCGGCAGGGAGACTGTTGATACAAATCAGGCCCGCTTCAAGGAGTGAGGCCCCAAAGCCATCAATTTTCTGGAACTTCACGTCTTCGTTGATGGTAAACACCGGTGCCTTCACTCCAGCCTTTTTCTCGAATTGAAGGGCCGGCTTGGAAGACATCCGGTCGCCAGCCTGCGAAGAAACGAAGACCTTGACCTCTTGAGCATTCACCAGCGCCTGGCTGCCCAGCACCAGAACCCCAAGCGCGAGAGGCAGGTGGATTTTGAGAAATGGTCGGAGAAAATTTTTCTGCTTTCCAAGTGCGCCCATGAAATTTCCTTTCTATCTTTGAACTTGATTCATAGAGGCGGGCCCGTCGCCGTCACCACAACAGAAACCGTCCTTTTCCACTTCAGGACCCATCAAACCTTACATTCTAATGCGGACGATATTGGAGTAGGCGGATTCGCCCGCATCATTGAGAGCACGAACGCGATAGGAGACAATCTGGCCTTTCGATAAGCGGCTGTCTGTATACTCCTTCGCGCCGGCCGGCAATTTCGCAACCCGTTCCCAACTGCCCCGGTCGCCCATGCGGCGCTCCACGGCCATGGCGGTTGTATCTCCGCCGTGCGGCTCCCAGGTGAGTTGGGCGGAATCGCCGGCAATCTTGACCTCCAGCGAACTCGGGGTTTCGGGCAGGACCGGCCAATCGAGGTAGCCGGCGTCCACAATTGCCTGCACGCTATCGAGCAGTGGAACTCTTTCCAGGGTGTCACGCGTCCCCGCCTTCCACTCCAGCGGCTTGATCTCACCGCTATGGACACTAGCCAGCACGGGGTGCTCGCTACCGGTATTTTTCAAGGTGAGGGTCACATACGTGGTAACCGAGGCAGTGTGCGGCCAACTGTGCGCCGCCAGCCAATAGCC